>JBBDNH010000269.1:0-2513 GCA_040877745.1 Dehalococcoidia bacterium | reverse complement strand
GAGAAGATCGGGCGGCGCTGGCCGCGCGGGACGATCACGCGCAGCGCGCCCGGCGCAACCTCGAAGCGCATGGGCGTCTCGCCGGCGTACTCGCCGTCGAGCTGCACGGGCAGGCCCGGCGTCGCGACATCGAGCGACTCCTGCTGGCGGTACTCGACGTGCGCGCGGCGGTCGTGGCGGCGCAGGACCACCCACGGCGCCAGCCAGGCGAGCCGCCGCAGTCCCCCCTTGCGCAGCAGGCAGACGTCCAGCTTGCCGTCGTCCACCTGGGCGTGCAGCGCGAGCTCGACGAGGCCGGCGTAGTTGCGCACGTTCGCGACGAGCAGCCAGCAGAGGTTGCCCGACAGGCCGGGCAGCAGCTCCGCTTCGACGTCCTGATAGCGCCGCGCGACGCTAATGCCGTGCAGAAGGTACGCGGCGGCGCCGATGCGTCGCTTCCACGTGGGGGAGACGTCGCGGACGATGGCCGCGTCGAGGCCGACGCCGGCCATGAGCAAGAAATAGCGCTCGTTTGCCCGGCCGAGGTCGACGACGCGCTCCTCGCCTTCCGCCACAAGCCGGATGGCTGCGGAAGCGTCCTTGGGCAAGCGCGCCTCCTTGGCCCAAACGTTCGCCGTGCCGCCGCGCACGACCGCCAGGGCGGTCCGGGAGCCGGCGAGGCCGTTCACGACCTCGTTCACGGTGCCGTCGCCGCCGCAGGCGATCACGACGTCGAGCTCGCCCTTCGCGGCGCCGGCGGCGAGCGCCGTCGCGTGGCCGGGGCCGTTCGTTTGTTCGAGCGCGACCTCCCAGCCGTCGAGGCCATCGATGGCATCCTGCAGCTTCTCGATCGGCGGCGCGTTGCGCGCGGCTGGATTCAGAATGAGGAGCGCTCGCTTGGTCACGAGCGCATGGTAGCCGATAGCCTCGGCGGCTTGGGGAACTGGTTGTTGACAACCTATTGGAGAGGCGGTAGCATAAGTTGATAAAGAAAGTCGCCTTTCTACCTTTTCCCGCTCACGCGGAACGAAAGGAGGACGAACATGGTCAGAGAACAGACGCGCGCAGATGAGAAGCTCACCGAGGGAGTGGAGGCTCTCGTCGTAGCAGAGCTCGACAACTTCGAGAAGGAATCGATTGCCTTCCTCGAGGGAGGAGGGCTGGGCGACGACTTCCGGCCCTTCCGCCTCCAGCACGGCGTCTACGGCCAGCGCCAGGACGACGCCCAGATGATCCGCGTGAAGATCCCGCACGGGACGATGACCGCGGAGCAGATGGACGTGCTGGGCGACCTGGCCGAGCGCTATACGCCGCGCAAGGTCGGGCACGTCACGACGCGCCAGGACTGGCAGTTCCACTTCGTCAAGCTGGAGGACACCCCGACGTTCTTGCGCATCCTGGCGAAGGCCGGCATGACCACGCGCGAGGCGTGCGGGAACACCGTCCGCAACGTGACCTCGGACCACGTGTCGGGGCTGTGCGAGGACACCGCGTTCGACGTCACGCCGCACGCGGAGGCGATCACGCGGTTCTTCCTGCGCCACCCGGTCTGCCAGAAGCTGCCCCGCAAGTTCAAGATCGCGTTTTCGGCGTGCGAGCACGACCACGGGCTGGTGCCGATCCACGACCTGGGCGCGACGGCCGTCATCCGCGACGGACAGAGGGGCTTCCGCGTCACCGTCGGCGGCGGGCTCGGCGCGGCGCCGCACATCGCCCAGGTGCTGGACGAGTTCGTGCCGGAGAACGAGCTGCAGCGCGTGACCGAGGCGACGATCCGCATCTTCGACCGGATGGGCGAGCGCAAGAACCGCAACAAGGCGCGCATCAAGTTCGTCGTGAAGAAGGTCGGCATCGAGGAGTTCCGCCGGATCGTCCAGGAAGAGCTCGCCGGGATGCCGCCGTCCGAGGAAAATGGCTACCTGGACCCGGACTGGTCGTTCCTCGAAGAGGGAGACCACCCGTCGGCGGCGTCGCTTGGCCAGAACGGCCACGAGCCGAAGCCGGGCTTCGAGAGCTGGAAGCGCACCAACGCCATCCCGCAGGCGCAGACGGGCTTCAACATGGTCTACGTCCTGCTGCCCATCGGCGATCTGGACGTCCCGCAGTTCCATGCGCTGGCCGATATGTCGCGCAAGTACGCGGGAGGCAAGATCCGCACGGCCGTCAACCAGAACATGGTGCTGCGCTGGGTGCACGACGAAGACCTGCCCTCGCTGCACGCGGAGCTGGTCGAGGCCGGGCTGGCTGAGGACGGCGCGCTCACGCTCACGGATGTGATGACCTGCCCGGGCGCGGACACGTGCGCGCTCGGCGTGACTTCGTCGAAGGGACTAGGCACGGCGATCCGCGACACGCTGCTTTCGCAGAACGGCCACTTCAAGGACGACCCGCTGGTGGAGCAGATCAGGATCAAGATCAGCGGCTGCCCCAACTCGTGCGGCCATCACCACATCGCGGACATCGGCTTCTACGGCAACGCCGTCCGTTCCGGCGAGCGCATGGTGCCCTCGTTCTCGATGCTCGTCGCCGGTAAG
>JBBDNH010000268.1:0-14072 GCA_040877745.1 Dehalococcoidia bacterium | reverse complement strand
CGCAGCGCCTCCACGTACGCCGGACGGCACTCCGAGTCCCCGATGCTGTTCAGCGCCAGCGTCAGCCCGCTCAGGTCGAGCGCGCCGTAGAACGTCGACAGCAGGTCGATCGCCTCCGCGTCGACCGACGCGTCGCCGTCGCCGATCGCCTCGATGCCCAGCTCCGTGTGCTGTCGATAGCGTCCGGCTTGCGGCCGGTCATAGCGGAACTTCTGCGCGAAGTAGAAGACGCGCACCGGCTGCGGCCGGCTGCTCATCCCGTGCTCGATGTACGCCCGGCACACCGCCGACGTCGCGTCCGGCCGCAGCGCCAGCTGCTCGCCGCCGCGGTCCTCGAACACGTACATCTCCTTCTCAACGATGTCCGTGCCCTCGCCCGTGCGCAGCCAGATGCGCGCGTCCTCGAACATCGGCGTCTCGATGTACCCGTAGCCGAACAGCCGCGCCACGCGCTCGCCCGTGCGCCGCACGAAGCTCCAGTACGGCTCGTCCTCGGGCAGCACATCGTGCGTGCCGCGCGGCGCCCGGAACTTCATCGATTCGTCAGTGGCCATGCCGACGCTAGTGTAGCGCGTGGACGTCTGGGAGCCCTAGAAGACGCAACTCAGTCAGAGTCTTGATCTCACTCGAGATTCGGATTCTCCCGGAATCGAAGACCCGATGCGGCTCGGCCGAATGCTTGAGGGAGTGGTTACCGCCCGGCGAGCATGCAGACGCGCTCGTCCGGTGTTAGCGGTACCCGCCGCCACCGAACAACCCCGCTGCAACAGCGGTAGCCGGCTAACAAAGCCCTCTCCGCTGGCGGCCCGGGGGACAGGATGGCGGACCTTCGTCATCTGGAGTTGCCGTCGCCGTCGGCTCCTGCGTGTTCGTCGCCGTTGGCTCGGGACCGTCGGTAGGGGTCGCGGTGGGCACGGGCGTGTTCGTCGGTGTCGACGTTGGGTCGGGCGTGCCATCGTCCGGGTACAAGAATGTGACGCCGTCTTCGTCGTCCTGGTGGAGACTACAGTTGGCGCCGCCGTAAAACGCCTCCATCACGGCCCCGCTGACGTCGGTGTGGCCCAATCCGAGGACGTGGCCGTTCTCGTGCAGGGTCACGGTCTCCGCATCGATGTCGTTGCCCGGCGAGCTACAATCGTGTACCCAGCTGGCCTTCGTGTTGAGCGCCATATCGGCTTCGTCGATCGACGTGCTAAACCAGGTAACCCCGAGCGTGCAGCCGAAGAACGCGTTGCACGGACCGCTGAGATTCATATAGGCCACGTCGTTGTACCCGTCGAACGTCTGCGGGCCGCTACACTCGTCGACGAGCGACGGGCAGCGTGTCGTAGTGCCGCCATAGCTGAACACAAACGACGATGTCGGGACATTGTTCCACGTGGCGTGGGTATTGAGGAGGACGGTCTCCCCATCGACCGGGTCATTGGCGGGATTATAGTTCTGAACGACGAGGTCGTTCCCGGGGTCAGCATCCGAGAACTGATCCCAAACCAGTCCCGTCGTGACGAAGTTGGCGGACTGTAGGTCGGCGGGCGTCGCAGGCCGAGCGCCCTGCGCGCCTAGTGCGGCATCGATCGCCCTGTCACTCGGTACGCCGCGCGGCGCATAGACCGTCACGTGTACGACCAGGTCGCCGGACGGCCGATCGACGATGCCGAAGCCAGAGACGAGGCGTGGCGCACTAGCGGCGTGACTCTGCGACCCGAGGGGCTGCCGGGCCGCTGTGAGAACCAGCGCGGTGGCCGCGAAACCCAGGACCAGTACAAGTGCGACTCTACGCATAGCCAATTCCTTCCCACCGGCGCCTACTGTCGCGTCGGCTCCAGTTCAGCTAAAGAACACAGAGCCGATTGTAACACAGCCTTTGGTTCTGTCAACCCGGCGTGTGGAACCTCCGGCGGTTTCAACCCGCCGAATAGGAACTCCCCATCCGCGCCGACACTCACCCAGAGGTCATACCGCGGACTTCAGTCCGCGATCACACATGAGCTTTGGTCACCCATTCACAACCGTGATAGACTGAATAGGCGATGGTTCTCACACAGGTGGAGCAGCAGCGGGGCGGGCTGGACAAGCTGCTGGAGACGTGCCGCAGCTACCTGCCCGAAGACCGCATCGAGCTCATCGAAAGGGCCTACCAGTTCGCCCTGGAGAGCCACGGCGACCAGCTCCGCAAGTCCGGCGACCCCTACATCATCCACCCCCTCGACGCCGCGCTCACCGTCGCTGAGCTCCAGCTCGACGCCGTCGCCATCGCCGCCGCCCTCCTCCACGACGTCCAGGAGGACTGCGGCGTCCCCAATCAGGAGCTCAAGCGCCGCTTCGGCGCCAAGGTCGCCGAGCTCGTCGACGGCGCAACCAAGCTCGAGCGCATCACCAAGCACACCGCCGACCCGGACGCGTTCGACAGCGACATCCAGGCCGAGAACCTGCGCAAGATGTTCCTCGCTATGGCCGAGGACGTGCGCGTCGTCATCATCAAGCTGGCCGACCGCCTGCACAACATGCGCACGCTGCAGCACGTCGACCCGGCCAGCCGCCAGCGGACAGCGCAGGAGACCATGGAGATCTACGCGCCGCTCGCCAGCCGCCTCGGCATCTGGCAGATCAAGTGGGAGCTGGAAGACCTCGCCTTCCAGCACCTCCAGCCCGACAGGTACCAGGAGATCGCCCGGCTCATCGACACCAGCCGCGCCACCCGCGAGCGCTACGTCGCCCGCGTCGAGAAGATCCTGCGCGAGGAGCTGGCCAAGGACGACGTCGAGGCGACCGTCCAGGGCCGCGCGAAGCACATCTACAGCGTCTACGAGAAGATGCGCCGCTACGCCGCCCTGGGCAAGACGTTCAACGAAATCTACGACCTGCTCGCGCTCCGCGTCCTCGTGAACGACGTCGCCGGCTGCTACGCCGTGCTCGGCATCGTCCACGGCCTCTGGCGCCCGATCCCGGGCGAGTTCGACGACTACATCGCCAGCCCGAAGGAGGACGTCTACCAGTCGCTCCACACAACGGTCATGTGCCTGGACGCCCGGCCGCTGGAGGTGCAGATCCGCACCCACGAGATGCACCAGCTCGCCGAGTACGGCGTTGCCGCGCACTGGCGCTACAAGGAGGGCGGCAAGCAGGACGTCCGCTTCGAGGAGCGCCTCTCGTGGCTGCGCCAGCTCCTCGAGTGGCAGCGCGACATGGCCCACGCGGAGGACTTCGTCGAGACGCTCAAGACGGACATCTTCCAGGACCAGGTCTTCGTCTCCACGCCCAAGGGCGAGATCAAAGACCTGCCCGCCGGCGCTACGCCCATCGACTTCGCCTACCGCATCCACACCGACCTCGGCCACCACTGCGTCGGCGCGAAGGTCAACGGCCGCCTCGTCGCGCTCAACTACCCCCTGGAGAACGGCGACGTCGTCGAGGTCGTCACCGGCCGCAGCTCGCGCGGCCCATCGCGCGACTGGCTCAACCGCAACCTCGGCTACGTCAAGACCAGCCACGCCCGACAGAAGATCCGCCAGTGGTTCCGCAAACAGCAGCGCGCCGAGAACATCGAGCGCGGCCGCGAGATGCTGGAGAAGGAGCTGCGCCGCCTCGGCGTCACGCTCGCGGAGTGCAAGGACGAGCTGCTGGGCCACTCCAACTACGGCTCCCTCGACGACCTCTACGCGGCGCTCGGCTTCGGCGGCGCCAGTCTCCACCAGATTGCCCAGCGCGTCGAGCGCTTCCTCGCCCCCAAGGAGCCCGACCTGCCGCAGCCGCACGAGCTGCCCAAGCTCCCCGCGTCCGCGCGCGATATCCAGGTCCTGGGCACCGGCGACCTGCTCACGCAGCTCGGCCGCTGCTGCAACCCCGTCCCCGGCGACGACATCATCGGCTACGTCACGCGCAGCCGCGGCGTCACCGTGCACCGTCGCGACTGCTTCAACGTCCTCCACGAGGACGAGCGCCAGCGCCTCGTCGACGTCGAGTGGGGCCGCACCGGCGAGTTCTACCCCGTCGCCGTGCACATCGAGGCGTGGGACCGCGTCGGCCTCCTGCGCGACATCAGCATCATCGTCGCCGAAGAGAAGGTGAACATGGTCGCCGTCCGCACCCACGAGCACGACGACCGCAGCACTGGCATCTCCCTCACGCTGGAGACCCAGGGTGTCGACCAACTGAGCAGGCTGCTCACCAAGCTCGAGGCCGTGCGCGGCGTGCTCACCGCCACACGCTCGACCGGCCAGTCGCACGACGGCGCGGGCCCGGCCGCGTGAAGCCCAACCGCCTTCAGGCTTCCACGCCCGTCCTCGCCGCCGCGCTCGGCGTCCTCGCGCTCGCGGCCGCCATCGCGCTCAGCGCCTGCGGCGGTGACGGCGCCGGCACGGTGCTGACGCCGGTTCCGTCGCCCTCGCCGCTCGCTACGATTGACCCGTCGCTGCCCGCCTACCTGCAAACTCCCATCGCGGATCGGCGCCTTCCCGAAGGCGTTTACGCCCTCGCCTGGGCCGGCCAAGGGGAGGTCACCGAGGTGCGCTTCGAGCCCCTGCTCGACGGCTACGAGGTGCAGGTCGTTGCGACAGGCCTGAGTGACCCGGCCGGCTTGGCGTTCCTGCCGGACGGCCGGGCGCTGGTCACCGAACAGCACACCGGACAGATCCGGATGATCGAGAACGACGCCCTGCGCGACGAGCCATTCGCGCGGATCGACAACGTGGCTGAGGATGCGTTGGAACTCGGCCTCCTTGGCATCGCCGTCGACCCGGAGTTCGACGCGAACCGCTGGGTCTACGTCTTCTACGTGGAGGCGGGCCTGGACGGCAAGCCCGTCCGCTCCGTCCTCGCTCGTCTCACCGAGCGCGACGGCTTCGCCTTCGAGCGAACTGAGCTTGCTGCGTTTCCACCGGTGGCGACTGATGTCCACACCGGCGGCGGCTTGAAGTTCGGACCCGACGGCCGGCTCTATGTGACGATAGGCGACATGGGCCGGCAGCACCTGGCCCCTGATCCGGCCGAGCCCGAAGGCAAGATCCTCCGCCTCAATCGCGACGGCTCCGCGCCCGACGACAACCCCTTCGCCGGCCGCGCTGACGCTGACCCGCGCGTCTTCGCAACCGGGTTCCGAAACCTGTTCGGCATCGCGTTTCATCCGGACTTGCCCGGACGCGCCATTGCGCCGGACAACGCCGTCGGCGAAGGAGATGAGCTCAATATCGTGGAGCCGGGCGGCCACTACGGCTGGGCCGGCGAGGAAGGGACCGCGCCCATCTGGCAGTACCTGAACCCCGTCGGCCCCGCCGGCGCGGAGGTTTACACCAGCGACCGGCTGCCGCGCTACACGGGCGACTTCTTCTTCTGCCAGTTCCATCACGGCGGCGTGCTCCACCGTGTACGCTTCTCCGACGACTTCTCGCGCGTCGAATCCGACACCGCTCTGGCATTAGGCTGCGGCTCCACCATCGCTCAGGGTCCGGATGGCTGGCTCTACTTCCTGGACCGCATGGAGGGCGTCCTGTACCGTATCGCAGGCCCATGAAAAACGCCGTCGTCCTCGCGTTCGCTGTCGCCGTCCTCGCGCTGTCCGCCATCGCGCTCAGCGCCTGCGGCGGTGACGGCGCCGGCGCGGTGCTGACGCCGGTTCCGTCGCCCTCGCCGCTCGCCACGATCGACCCGTCGCTGCCCGCCTACCTGCAGACGCCGTTTGCGGAGCGGCGTCTGCCTGAGGGTGTCTTCGCTCTCGGCTGGACCGGCGAAGGCGAGCCCATCGAGATCCGGCGCGAGCCCCTACTCGATGGCCTCGAAGTCGTCGTGGTCGTCCCCGCGGGAGACGCGGGCCTGAGCCAGCCGGTGGGCCTCGCGTTTCTGCCCGATGGACGCGCGCTCGTCACGGAGCAGTACACCGGTCTCATTCGCCTGATCGAAGATGGCGCGCTGCGCCAGGAGCCCTTCGCCGAAGTCGAGAACGTCGTCACGGAATCCCTCGAGCTTGGTCTGCTCGGCATCGCCGTCGACCCCGAGTTCGAGGCGAACCACTGGGTGTACGCCTTCTACGTCGAGGCCGACGCCGCCGGGGATCCGGCCCGGGCCGTGCTCATCCGTCTCACCGAGCGCGACGGCTTCGGCGTGGAGCGGACGGAGCTCGCCCAGTTCCCAGCCACCATCAGCGGGGTCCACAACGGCGGCGGCCTGAAGTTCGGGCCCGACGGCAAGCTCTACGTCACGGTCGGCGACACCGGCCGGCAGCACCTGGCGCCTGACCCTGGCGAGCTGGCAGGCAAGATCCTGCGGCTCAACCGCGACGGCTCCGCGCCGGACGACAATCCCTTCGCCGGCCGGGCTGACGCCGATCCCCGTGTCTTCGCCACAGGCTTCCGAAACCTGTTCAGCGTGGCCTTTCACCCTGACCTGCCCGGCCGCCTCATCGCGCTTGACAACGCGGTGGTGGAGGGTGACGAGATCAACATCGTCGAGCCCGGCGGCTACTACGGCTGGCCGGACGACGAGGGTCTCGGCTCAATATGGGAGTACGTGAACGCCGTCGGGCCTTCAGGCCCCGAAGTCTACACCGGCGAACGGTTGACGGGCTTTCAGGGCGACCTCTTCTTCTGTCAGTTCCACCTGGGCGGCCCGCTCCATCGCGTACGCTTGTCCGAAGACCGAACGCGAGTCGAGTCAGACACGGTCATCGCATTGGGTTGCACTTCGTCCGTCGCCCAGGGCCCGGACGGCTATCTATACTTCCTCGATCGCATGCAGGGTGAGCTGTACCGGATCGTAGCCCCGTGAAGAACGCCGTCGTTCTCGCGTCTATTGTCGCCGCGCTCGCGATCGCTGCCTGCGGCTCGGACGCGCCTCCGCAGGCGCCCGATCCTACATCGCAAGCGGAGTCCCCGGGCGACGCCTGGACGATGCTCGGCCACGACGTCCGGTCGAGCTTCCACAATCCCAACGAGACGTCGCTCTCCGTCATCACCGTCCCGCAGCTACAGGAAGCCTGGTCGCTCGCGGACATCGGTACGGTCACCGGCGCCCCGGCCATCGTCGACGGTCGCGTCTACGTCCTCGGCTCGAACGGCACATTCGCGCTCGACGCCGCCACCGGCGAGCAGCTTTGGAGCAACCCGGACGTCACCGGCACATCGTCGGTCACCTACAGCGACGGCGTGCTCTTCGTGGACGCCGGCCCGTCCGTCGTCCACGCGCTCGACGCGGAGACCGGCGACGAGCTCTGGCAGGCCGAGGTCGATCCGCATCCCCAGGCGTCCGGCTTCTCGTCGCCCGTCGTCGCGGGCGGCCTGGTCATCGTCGGCAGCGCCTCCGGCGAAGAGGCCGCCGTCGCCGAAAACGCGACCTTCCGCGGCGCCGTGGTCGCGTTCGACCGCGAGACCGGCGACGAAGTCTGGCGTCACTACACCGTCGAGCCGCCGCACAACGGCGTCGCCGTGTGGTCGAGCGTCTCCGTCGATCTCGAGGCCGGCGTCGTCTTCGCCTCGACTGGCAACAATTACACGGGCGAAGCCGGCCCGACGTCCGACTCCATCTTCGCGCTCGACCTGGCGACCGGCGAGCTGCTCTGGCTGACCCAGCTCACCGAGGGCGATGTCTTCACCATCCTCAATCCGCAAAGCGAGGACACGGACTTCGGCACCAACCCCATCCTCTTCGAGGCCGGCGGCCGCAAGCTGCTCGGCAACGGTCAGAAGTCGGGCGCGTTCTACGTCCTCGACCGCGAGACGGGCGAGGTCGTCTGGAGCCGCCAGGTGAGCGGCGGCAGCCCTCTCATCGGCGGCGTCTTCAACAACGGCGCCTACGACGGCGAGCGCATTATCGTCGCCGGCAACAACGGAACGAGCGAAGGCCCCGGCAGCGAGCCCGCGAACGGCGAGAGCGAGCCGCTCGGCGCGGCGGCGCGCACCCCGACTTCGGTGCTCATGGCGATGAACCCCGCCGACGGCTCGGTGCTCTGGGAGCGTCAGCTGCCCGCCTGGGTCTGGGCGCCCATCACGATCGCCAACGGCGTCGGCTACGTCTCCACCGAGAGCACGCTCCAGGCGTTCGACGTCACGACCGGCGAGAAGCTCTTCGAGTTCGACACCGAGGGCACGATTGCAAGCGGGGCCGCCGTCGCAGGCGGACGCGTCGTCTTCGGCAGCGGGCTCGCCTACTTCGGCACCACGCCCGGCCAGGCGCTCCACGCGCTCGCCCTGCCGTAGGCGAGGCTTTCCAGCCTCGCTCGCGCGCCCCTCGCACTACTGCAGCAACGTAGGCGAGGCTTTCCAGCCTCGCCCGTGTGCCCCTCGCACTACTGCAGCAACGTAGGCGAGGCTTTCCAGCCTCGCTCGCCCGCCTACCTCTGGAAGTGCGAGATCACCAGCGCCGACGCCAGCACGAACACCGCCAGCCCAACGACGACGAGCGCCGGCAGCAGGCCGTGCTGGGGGTGGCCGCCGTGCAACAGGTAGGGCCAGAGGTCGTACAGGGTCACGCCGCTTTCGCGGTGATGCCTTCCGGCGACTGACGCGTGCCCGGCTGCGAGAACACGTCCACCAGCGCATCGACGCAGCGCGCGTCGAGCGTCACGCCCTTACAGCGGATGATCTCGCCCATCGCTTCGATGTGCCCGCGCGCGTCGCGATACGGCCGCCTCGACGTCATCGCGTCGTACGTGTCCGCGACGGCGACGATCCGCGAGAGCAGCGGGATGTCTTCGCCCTTCAGGCCGTCCGGATAGCCGCTGCCGTCCAGCCGCTCGTGGTGGCGCTTAATCACCTCGGCCAGGTCCTTGAGCGCGGGAACGCGGCCGGCAATCTCGTGGCCGCTCCCCGTGTGCGACTGCACGATCGCGAACTCATCCTCCGTCAGCGATCCCGGCTTCGCCAGGATCGATGCCGGGACGCGGATCTTGCCCACGTCGTGCATCTCCGCCGCGAGGACGAGCGATCGCAGGTCCCCCGCGGAGAGCCCGAGCCGCCGTCCGATCGCGAGCGCGTAGCCGGAGACGCGCCGCACGTGGCCGAACGTCTCCATGTCCTTGATCTCGATCGCCTCGACCAGGCGCAGGATTGGCGCCTCCAGGCCGCGGTTCAGCTGCGCGAGCGCGTCGCGCATGGAGAGCGCGTCCGCGATCGCGCGCAGCGTGCCCGCGCGACGCACCTCCAGCGCCCAGCCCGCGAACAGCACCAGGAACGCGACGCCGTAGAGCCCGTGGTAGAGCCACCACG
Organism: Dehalococcoidia bacterium; assembly: GCA_040877745.1. GTDB lineage: Bacteria > Chloroflexota > Dehalococcoidia > DSTF01 > RBG-16-68-14 > JBBDNH01. The sequence continues at coordinate 4,878 of JBBDNH010000268.1, read as the reverse complement.
AGAGGTGCCACAGCCGGCCCCACAGGATGATCGTCTGGACTTCCATGAGCAGCACGAGCGCCGCGACCATCGCCAGCTGCGAAGGCAGCCGCGCGAACTGATACGCCTGCCAGTAGCGCCATGCCGCGAACGCCACCAGCGCCAGCGCGCCGAAGCCGAGCGATAGCTGCACCCATCGGTTGTCGATCGGCACCCAGTCTAGCCAGGTCTCCGCGGTCAGGCTAAGGGCGACGTACGCGAAAATGGCGCCGCCCGCCGCCAGGAAGATGTACTGCCCGGCGCGCTCGATCGCCCGGTCGATCTTCGGCGGCAGCGTCGCAACGCTGAGCGCGACAAAGAGCGAGCCTGCCGCCGCGCTGAGCCACGACGACACGCTCACCGAGGCGTAGTACTGGTCAGCGATGAAGCCCGGCGTCGCCAGGCCGTGCACAGCGAAGATGCCCGCGATGGCGAAGAAGCCCAGGCCGAGGAACAGCAACCTGGTGTTTTGGAGTGTCCGCGCGGACGCCATGACGATCGCGCACGCGATGGCTGCCGCGATCGCCGTGAACCCCACCGCGTAGAAGTGCGCGTTGAACGCCATGATCGTCGGGTCCAGCGCGGGTACGAGCCTCGTCACCGCGAAGATGACCATCGGCGCTGCCAGCGCCAGCACACCGAGCCCCTTGAGGGCCGTTCCCCGATCGATACTCATCGCCATGACCCCTTCTGTTGAGAGTCATTGGAGTATCGACGCATGCGACCAAAAGCTAAAGGGACGGGCTACTCCCGCGACGCCTCCACGCACGTGACGCCGCCCGGCCCAACATCGGCAGCGTGCATCGTGCCGGGAGCGATCTCCAGCCGGTCGCCCGGCGCAAGCTCGAACGGCGTGCCGGCGACGTCGAAGCGGATCGAGCCCCGCGCGCAGTAGAGCACCTTGTGGTAGCTGTGCGAGTGCGCCGCGTAGCGATCGCCCGGCCCGTTCGACCACCAGCGCGGCGACAGCCCTTCGTCCTGCAGCAGCCGGTCCAGCGCTTCCTCGCTCGGGGGAGCGTCCTCGGGCCAGCGCGTCACCTCGGGCTCGGCCACCGTCAGTCGATCGCGCAGTCCGCGGCGGTGCTGGAGATCGCGGTCATGCGGCGTCCGATCGTCATGTAGTCGGTGAACCCGTTCGTGCAATAGCCAATGGAGATGCCGGACTCCGGGTCGCCCCAGCCGATCTGCCCGCCCGCGCCGCCGTGCCCGAACGCGCTGCCGGACACCACCTTGCCGAACCCGCGCAGGTTCGACTTGCCGTCGTCGCCCGCGATCACCAGGCTCAGCCCGCGCAACACCGGCACGCCCAGCCGGTCGACGAGGCCCTTCGTGCGCACCTGTCTCGCGAGCTCGATCGTCTCCGGCTTGAGGATGCGCGCGCCTTCGGCGTTCTGGCCGCCGTTCACGAGGGTCTGGTAGAACAGCGCCAGCTCGCCCGCCCCCGCGATGCCGCCGCCGCCCGGACAGCCGGCCCGCCGGATGTCGGGCTGATTGAAGCGCAGCGTCGCCTCCGGCGTCACCTCGCCGAAGCCGTCCGGCGGCTCGATGATCTCGCCCGTATAGCAGACGTCGGCGACGCGTTCGTCGTATTCCGGCGGCAGCCCGACGAACAGCTCGTTCAGGCCGATCGGGCCGGTGATGCGCTCGCGGATGAACTCGCGGAAGTCCTGCCCCGTCCGCCGCTCGATGATCTCGACGAGCACCCAGTGCGCGGACGTGGCGTGATACTCGAACTTTGTTCCGGGCTCGTACGTGAGCCGCCAGTACGCGAACGCCTCCAGGCGCTTCGCGCGGTCGTTCCAGCCATCCGGATGGTAGGGCGCCAGCGGGAAGCCGCCGGCGTGCAGCAGCACCTGCTCGACGGTGATCGCATCCTTGCCGTTCGTGCCGAACTCCGGGATGATCTCCGCCACGCGCTCGTCCAGCCGCAGCTGGCCCTCCTCCAGCAGCAGCCACACCGCCGCTGCGACGACCGCCTTTGTGCACGAGAAGATCGTGTAGAGCGTCTCGTCCGTCGCCGCCTTCTCGATGCCGCCCTGCACCGCCGAACCGACCGTCCGCAGCCCGGCGATCCTACCGTGTCGCGCGACGGCGACCTGCGCGCTTGGCACGATGCCGTCGTCCACCTCGCGCTTCGCTCGCGCGAAGACGTCCTCCAGCCGCTCGCTGTCGATCCCAATATCTTCCGGCCTGGCCGCCATCCACTTCTGCTCGATCATCTAGCGCCTCCCTCCCCGTATGCGACAGCAGCATAGATCAGCTTCGCCAATTTTGCCAGCTCCGGGACAGCGCTCACGAACGCCAACCTTGCCGTAGAATGCACACGATGACCTCGCCCCGCGAACGGCTGCACCTGGTCCTGGAGCGCATCCGGCCCTTCCCAACGCCGCGCTACCGCCCAACCACGCCGAAGCGCGGCAGCAGCGACCCCTGGGACCCGTTCTTCCCGCCGAACGCACACACGCTCGGCGCGGCCGCGATGTCGTCTGAGGCAGCGCTCGCCGTCGCCGGCGTCGTCGGCAAGCTCAGCGCCATCGAGCAGCACACGACAGCGGAGTTTTTCTATCGCTGGGGAATGGGATTGTTTGGGCAGCACTGGCGCCACGCCGACCAGCTCACGACGCTCTGGGCCGCAGCCACGCTGATCCAGCCGGGCAGCTACCTGGAGGTCGGCGTCTGCCGCGGACGCAGCGCCGCCGTGGTGGGCGCGCTCCGTCCGCAGTGCGCGATCTACGGCTTCGACATGTGGATCCCGGATTACGCCGGCGCGCCCAACCCCGGGCCGGACTTCGTCCGCGACGAGCTGCGCGCCGCCGGTCACCAGGGCGAGCTGGTGCTGGAGTCCGGCGACAGCCGCGCCACGCTGCCCGCGTTCCTCGCGCGCCACCCGGACCTCTACTTCGATCTCATCACGGTCGACGGCGATAAGTCCGTCCTCGGCGTCGCGCATGACTACGCGAACGCCCTGCCGCGACTCAAGGTCGGCGGCATCGTCGTCACGGACGACATCGCGATGTTCCCCCGGCTGCGCCGGGTGTGGGACCGTGTGATCGAGCGCGATGGTCGCTTCGTGTCGTGGGAGTATGCGGAAGGCGGTCGCGGCGTGGCCGCCGCGATCCGCGTGCGGGCCTGAGCTCTAGTTGCTAGCGGCCCTTGAACTGGCCGGGCCGCTTCTCGACGAAGGCCTTCACGCCCTCGCGGAAGTCCTCGGTCTGGAACAGCGGCAGGAGCTGCAGGTAGACGTGGTGGACGTTCGCCTCGAACGTCTCCTCCAGGCCCAGGCGCATCATGCGCTTCGTCGATTGCACGGCGAGCGGCGCGTTCGCGGCGATCTCGGCGGCCCACGCGCGCGTGGTGTCCATGAGCTGGTCGTGCTCCACCACGGCGTTCACCAGCCCAAGCTCGAGCGACTCGGCGGCCGTCAGCACCTGGCCCCGGAACGCGATCTCCGCCGCCTTCGCCCAGCCGACGAGCCTCGGCAGCAGCCAGGTGCCGCCGCTCTCCGGCAGGATGCCGCGCTTCGCGAACACGGCGGCCAGCTTCCCTTCGGTGGACGAGACCCGGATGTCGCACCCCAGCGCGATGTCCATGCCATAGCCCGCCGCAGGGCCGTTCAGCGCGCAGATCACCGGCTTATCGGTCGTGTGCAGCACCATGGGCGGGCTGTTCGCCAGGTCGAAGCGCGCCCCCAGCCCGGCGCCGTTCCCGCTGCCGATGCCCTGCCCTGCCGTCAGGTCCTTCAGGTCCAGCCCGGCGCAAAAGCCGCGGCCCGCGCCGGTGAGGATGATCACGCGCACGTCGCGGTCGGCGTCCGCGTCTCGGAACGCCTGGCTGAACGACGCCAGCATCGGCCCGCTAATCGCGTTCAGCCGGTCCGGCCGGTTCAGCGTGATCGTCGCGATGCTGTCCGAGACATCGTAGAGCAGGTCATTGTATGTCCCCATAGCGCAATTCCTCCTGGTTGGCAGATGAAGCGCGCTGAGTGTAGCATGAAGCGCTTGGCCTCGCTATCGGTGGCAGCGTTGCCAGCGCAGCACCCGACCGCTACCATGGGGCGACCACACGAAAGGACTTCGTCTTGCCCATCCGCGGCCTCATCTTTGACTTCGGCGGCGTGATCAACAACATGCGCTGGGACGTCTCCAGCCAGCTCGAGGATGAGCACGGCCTGGAGACCGGGACTATCGCCCGAACGCTGTACCAGAACGATCACTGGAGCGCCCTCCAGGAGGGCCGCGGCGACATGGAGGTCTGGCGCGCGGCCGCGCATCGCGCGCTGGAGCAGGTCGCCGGCAAGTCGATGCCCCCGCTGCACGATCGCTGGCAGGCGTCGTGGACGCCGATCAAGGAGAACATCGCCCTGATCCAGGCGCTCCGCCCTCCTTATCGCATCGCCGTGCTGAGCAACGCGGCGAGCAACCTGGAGGAGCGCATCCAGAACGGCATGGGCATCCACCACCTCTTCGACGAGATCGTCTGCTCGGCCGTCGTCGGCATCGCCAAGCCTGACCATCGCGTGTACCACATCGCCGCCGAGCGGCTCGGCCTTCCCGCCGGCGAGTGCGTGTTCATCGACGACTCGCGCCGCAACGTCGCCGCGGCGCAGGAGGCCGGTATGGCGGCGATTCATTTCCGGGTGCACGAAGGCGACGACCTTGCGCAGCAGCTCGCGGAGCTCGGTGTCCAGCCGCGCGCCGCGAAGGCGAAGACAGCGCGCTAACCCGTCCGGCTGACGGCGGTCCGAGGCAGTACAGATAACACGCATGGCATCGCTGCGCCTCGTCCCATACGGCCCGCAGGCCGCGTCCGCCCTCCGCGACGCCGTCGTCGACGCGAAGGGCGGCGACCCCCTCGCGCCGG
>JBBDNH010000267.1:0-2542 GCA_040877745.1 Dehalococcoidia bacterium | reverse complement strand
CGATCGGCCGCGTGCTCTTGCACTCCGGGAAGCCCGTGCAAGCGAGGAATTGCCCGAAGCGGCCCCAGCGCTTGATCATCGGCTTGCCGCACTTCTCGCACGTCTCGTCCGTCTCCTCCTCGACGCGCGGCGCCGCGGCTGCCGCTTCGAGCGCGGCCTCCAGCGGGTCGTAGAACTGCTGCACCACGGGCGGCCACGGCCGCTCGCCGCGCGCCACCTCGTCCAGCTCCTCCTCCATCTCGGCCGTGAAGCCGACGCTGAAGACGTCCGGGAAGTGCTCGATCAGCAGGTCGTTCACCACGAAGCCGAGCTCCTGTGGCACCAGCGCGCGCCCATCGCGTTCGACGTAGCCGCGGTCCTGGATCGTCGACAGAATCGGCGCGTACGTGCTCGGACGTCCGATGCCGTTCTCCTCCAGCGCCTTCACCAACGACGCCTCCGAATAGCGCGGCGGCGGCTCCGTGAAGTGCTGCTCCGGCTTGATCGCCACCTGACGCAGCGCGTCGGCGGGTGCGAGCTCCGGCAGGCCGCGCGCCTCCGGCTCGTCGTCGCCCTTGTCGTCCTCGTCGCGCTGCTCTTCGTACACCTGTCGATAGCCGGCGAAGCGTAGCACGCTCTCCGTCGCGCGCAGTCGCAGCGCGTCCGAGCCGTCCGCAGGCTGGGCGTCCACCTCGATCGTCGTGAGGTCGAACACCGCCTCGGCCATCTGGCACGCGACGAAGCGCTGCCAGATCAGCGTGTACAGGCGAAGCTGGTCGCGGCTAAGCGCCGTCTGCAGCGAGCTCGGGGCGCGCTCAGCGGACGTCGGCCGGATCGCTTCGTGCGCCTCTTGAGCGCGCTTGCCCTTCGTTCGAAACGTGCGCGGCGCGTCCGGCAGGAAGTCCGCGCCGTAGCGCTGCTTGATGTAGTCCCGAACTTCGCTCTTCGCCGACTCCGCGATGTTCGTCGAATCGGTACGCATATAGGTGATCAGGCCCACCTGTCCCTGTCCGGGCAGGTCCAGACCCTCGTAGAGCTGCTGCGCGACCGCCATCGTGCGCTTCGCCGTAAAGCCGAAGCGACGCGAGGCGTCCTGCTGCAGCGTGCTCGTCGTAAATGGAGGCCCCGGCCGGCGCAACTGCGGCCGCTTCTTCAGGTCGGCGACGCTGTACGACGCCGAGCGCAGCAGCCCCGCCAGTCGCTCCGACTCCGTGCCGTCCGGGATCTCGATCTTCTTCTTGCCAACGAAGCCGTGCAGCCTCGTCGCGAACGTCTGCTGCGCGTCGCTCGCGCCATTCGCCGGCGCCTTCGCGAGGTCGGCGTCGATCGTCCAGTACTCCTGCGGCACGAAGGCCGTGATCTCGCGCTCGCGTTCCACCACCATGCGCAGCGCGACCGACTGCACGCGTCCGGCGGAGAGCCCGCGGCGGATCTTCTTCCAGAGCACCGGGCTGATCCGGTACCCGACGAGCCGGTCCAGCACGCGACGCGCCTGCTGCGCGTCCACCAGCCGGTAGTCGATCGGGCGCGGGTGCTCGAACGCCTCGCGCACGGCCTCCGGCGTGATTTCGTGGAAGACCACGCGCTGGTGCGGGCGGTCCGTCAGCTCCGTCGCCTCCAGGAGGTGCCAGGAGATCGCTTCGCCCTCGCGGTCGGGGTCGGTCGCCAGGTAGATCTCATCGGCGCTGCTTGCCGCGTTGCGGATCTCCTTGACGATGTCCTTCTTGTCCTTCGGGATCAGGTACTGCGGCGCGAAGCCGTGCTCGGTATCGACACCGAGCTTGCTTTTCGGTAGGTCGCGCACGTGCCCGACCGAGGCTCGGATGTCGTACTCCGGGCCCAGGATGCCGGCCAGCGTCCTCGCCTTCGCGGGCGACTCAACGATGACCAGCCGCTTTTTGCCGTTCTTCTTCGTTCGTGCCATCTAAGCCTCGTATACCGCGCGTCGTTCGCGCGCCCTGACATAGTTCATGCTGCCAACCTGCCGCACCATCCCCTTCAGCTCGAGCATCGCCAGCGCGCTGCTCACGGAATCGATGGCGAGCCCCGTCTCCCGCCGTACGTCGTCAATATGTATCGGCTCTGATGTCAGGATCCGCAAGAGACTCGCCTCTGTCTCATCGGCAGGAAGGACCTCCTTCGCTTCCATCTGGTGGGTGGCCATGCTCAGGTTCAGCTCCTCCAGGATGTCATCGACGTCCGTGACCAGCTTTCCCTGCCCGTGCTTGATCAGCCAGTTCGGTCCGCGCATCGTCGGGGTGTAAATGCTCCCCGGCACCGCGAACACCTCGCGGTTCTCGTCCAGCGCCTGGCGCGCCGTGATCATCGCGCCGCTCTTGAGATCACCCTCCACGACGAGCACGCCCAGGCTCAGCCCGACCATGATCCGGTTGCGCCGCGGGAAGTACTCGCTGCGCGGCTGCGTGCCCAGCGCGTAGTCGCTCACCAGCGCGCCGCGCTCCATCACGTCCTGCGCCAATCGCAGGTTCTCCGGAGGGTAGACCATGTCCAGGCCGCACGCGAGCGCGGCCACCGTGCGGCCGCCGGCGTCGATCGCCGCTCG
>JBBDNH010000266.1:0-2551 GCA_040877745.1 Dehalococcoidia bacterium | reverse complement strand
CGCCACGCGCGCGCGGCGTCCGGAACCTCGCCCGCGCCATCGACCGGCACGCCCAGCGCGCGCACCACCCGCAGCAGCCCGTCGATGGGCGACCCGCGTCGCTGCTTCCCGGTGTCGTAGTAGGAGGTCTGGATGCCATGGAGCCGCGCCAGCCCGCGCACGGAGCGCACGCGCTCGCCGGAGCTCATGAAGCGGGAACGTCCGCGCCGGGCGTCAGGCCGCCGGCCCTCTGTCGCCAGGCTCCTCGTCGCTTCACAGGTGTCAGCTTAGCATCCCCGCAGGGAGGACGGTCAGAGCGCTAGACGAAACCTCGCAGCCGGATCGCCTGCGCCACCCGCTCGACCGAGATCTTATACGCCGCATTGCGCATGGTCAGCCGCTCCGCCTGCTCCACCTCGCGCACCTCGCGGTAGGCGTTCTTCATGATCTTCGCCAGCTCCGCGTTGACGCGGTCGGCCTCCCAGCCGAACTGCTGGATGTTCTGCACCCACTCGAAGTACGACACCGTCACGCCGCCCGCGTTCGCCAGGATGTCCGGCACAATGGTCACACCGTCTCCGGAGAGCGCGCTGTCCGCGTCTCGCGTCAGCGGGTGGTTCGCCGCCTCGACGATCACCGGCGCGCGCACCAGGTCGCAGTTCTCCGCCGTGATCGCGTCGTCGATCGCCGCCGGGATCAGCACGTCGCACGCGAGCGTGAGCAGCTCACTGTTCGAGACAGCATCGCCGCTGCGGAACTCGGACACGCTCCCGCCATCTCGGATGTGCTCGTCCAGCGAGAGGATGTCGATGCCCGATTCGTTGTACAGGCCGCCTGCCACGTCGCTCACGCCCACGATCTGGAATCCCGCGTCCCTCGCCAGCCGCGCCGTCCACGACCCAACGTTCCCGTAGCCCTGCACGACGATCTTCGTGTCGGCGGGCGCCTTGCGCATGTCTGCCGCCAGCGCCAGGAGCACGAGCACCACGCCTCGGCCCGTCGCCGATACGCGCTCCTTGGAGCCGCCCAGCTCCACCGGCTTGCCCGTCACGATGCCCGGCGTGTAGCCGTAGCGCTGCCCGTACGCGTCCATCATCCACGCCATGATCTGGGCGTTGGTTCCCATATCCGGCGCCGGGATGTCGCGATTGATCCCAATGATGTAAGAGATGTTCTGGGTGAAACGCCTCGTCAGCCGGTTCAGCTCGTGCTCGCTCAGCTCGGCCGGGTCGCACTGCACGCCGCCCTTCGCGCCGCCGAACGGCAGGTTCATCAGCGCGCACTTCCACGTCATCAGCGACGCCAGCATGCGCACCTCGTCCAGGTTGGCGTCCGGGTGGTAGCGGATGCCGCCCTTGTACGGCCCGCGCGCGCCGTTGTGCTGCACCCGGAAGCCCGGGAAGACGCGCACGGACGAGTCGTCCATGCGCACCGGCACCTCGACGTGCAGCTCGCGATACGGCTGCCGCAACAGCAGGCGGATCTCCTCCTCCAGCCCCAGGCGGTCGGCCGTCTCCTCGAACTGAACGGTGACCTCCGCGAACCGCGTCACCGCCGCGCCAGATGTCGCTATCATGGTTTCACCATGTCCTATGATCGGTAGGCGTGACCATCAGCGACATAGCGGGCCGCACCGATTCCATTCGCGCCTCCGGCTCCCTTCAGCTGCATTGTACTCATCGCCACGCTCCAAGTCTGCTCCTACCCCAACGTTCGCTTAGCGTTTGACAAGCTAGTACTAATGGTCGATACTTGCCCCACCCACGAGAGGGCTGGGCCGCCAGGCCCTGTTCGCCGCCCGGCGAGCCGAGTTCCACAAGGAGGTCCCCCATGGCCACTCCCACCTATTGGAGCCGATTCCAGCGACAGCGCATCTCCCGACGCCGAATGCTCGCCGTCACGGGCGCCGGCGCAGCCGGCATCGCCATCGTCGCCGCGTGCGGCGATGACGACGGAGGCGGTGGAGACGGAACGCCGGAGCCGACCCAGGGCGTCGTTGGCGACCCGAAGTACGGCAACCGCTTCCAGGTCGGCACCGCCGTCAACATCGATACCCTCGACCCGCACGTCTCGATCGCGGCCGGGCCCGCGTTTTTCCCGCGCATCTACAACGTCCTCATGCGCCGGTCCTCCCTCAAGCCAGACTTCGTGTTCAACGACCTGGCGGAGAGCTTCGAGCAGCCGGACGAGACCACCTGGATCTTCAGCATCCGCCAGGGCGTGAAGATCGCCCCGAACGAGCTGGGCGTGCCCGAGCGCGACATGGACGCCGTTGACGTCTTCGAGGGCTTCGAGCGCATCAAGAACCTCGACCAGGCGAACGCGGCCGTCTTCGTCAACGAGTGGTTCGCGAGCCACGAGGCCTCGGCGGATGCACTGACCTACACCATCAACACGCCTTCGCCCTACGCATGGTTCATCTTTCGCATTGGCAACTTCACCAGCACCACGCCGCCGCGAGAGCTGATCCAGAACGACCCGGACCGCATGCGCACCGCGGGCGTCGGCGGCGGGCCGTTCCTCGTCCCGCCGGGTGGCTACACCGAAGGCGAAAAGCTCGTCCTCAACAGGA
>JBBDNH010000265.1:0-2559 GCA_040877745.1 Dehalococcoidia bacterium | reverse complement strand
CGGGTCGGAGTCGCTTCCGCCACCGCCGCAGGCAACGGCGAGGATGGCGCCCAGGGCGGCGCGCGCTGCCAGCGAACGTGTCATCAGAACCAGCCGCGCACGCGGAAGAACGCAACGAGCCCGAAGGCGAGCGCCGCCATCGCTCCCAGGATGCCGAAGTAGCCCCACTGCCAGCCCAGCTCCGGCATGTTCTCGAAGTTCATGCCGTAGATGCTGGCGATCAGCGTGAGCGGGAGGAAGATCGCCGCGACGACCGACAGCGTCTTCATCACTTCGTTCATCCTGTTGTTCACCGCGCTCAGGTACGTGCTCAGGATGCCGTCGCTCAGGTCGCGCAGCGACTCCACCATATCCTCGACTCGAACGACGTGGTCATAGATGTCGCGAAAGTAGATGTGGCTTTCCGGCCGCACGATGCCTGGAAACTCGCCGCGCGCGACTCGGTTCATCACGTCGCGTTGCGGCAGGAGCAGGCGCCGCAGCCGCTGGACGTTGCGCTTGAGGAGGAGGATCTCCTCCAGCACCGCCGTCGTGGTTCGCGACAGGACCCGCTCCTCCAGCCGCTCCAGCGTCACGTCGAGATCCTCCACGATCGGCTGGAAGTCGTCGACCAGCGCGTCCAGCAGCGCGTGCGCCAAAAAGTCGGCGCCCTTCGCCAGCTCCGGCCCGCCCTCCTCGCAGCGGCTGCGCAGCGTCGCGATGAACGGCAGGTGCTCATCATGAACGCTGACGACGTAGTTCGGGCCGAGGAAGACGTCGAGCTCGGTGGTCTTCAGCCGTTCGGGCTGGCTCTGCGAGCTGATCGCCTGTGCGATGATGAAGATGTACCGCTCATAGTCATCGATCTTCGGCGGGTCGACGTGCTGATTGAAGCAGTCGTCGATCGCGAGGTGATGGAACTCGAACACCTCTTCCAGCAACGACGCTTCGCCACGGCCGGCGCCCTCGATGTCCACCCAGATCAGGCCCTGGCCCGATGCGATGGCTTCCTCCAGCGCCCGTCTCTCCGGGGAAGATCGGAGCTTGCCGTCCGGTCCGCGGTAGTACGTGTTGATCATCGCCGTCCCGTTGCTCAGTATGCGACGCAGCGCTGGCGGAGTCTAGCCGACCGTCGCCTTGACAGAGCGACTGGCCACGCAGCAAGATACGAGCGTTCCCCGGACGCTGGTGGAGTCTCACGACGAAGGAGGATGCTGAGAGATGGCTGAGAAAGGCAAGGCGGCGGTCTTCAACGGCCCGGGTAAGGGCTACGACCTGCAGGAGTTCGACGTCCCGGATCCGGAGCCGGACGCGATCGTGATCAAGGTGTCGATGGCCGGCATCTGCGGCTCGGACCTGCACATCTGGCGCGGCGACTCGCCGGTGTTCGCGGCCATGGCCGGCGGCGTCGTCGGGCACGAGATGACGGGGCGCGTCGCGAGTCTGGGCGCGAACATCAGCAGCGACTCGCTCGGGCGGCCGCTGAAGGAGGGCGACCGCGTCTGCTACGCGTACTTCTACCCCTGCAACCGCTGCTACCAGTGCAACAAGGGCGAGTTTGCCGCCTGTCCGAACAAAGTGGCGCGCATGAGCGGCGGCCCGAGCCCGTTCGCGGGCGCCTACGCCGAGTACTACTACCTGAAGCCGGGCCACTGGGTTTTCAAGGTGCCGGATGAGCTTTCCGACGAGATGGTCACGTCTGTGAACTGCGCGCTCTCGCAGGTGACGTTCGGCCTGCGCAAGGCCGGCCTCCAGATGGGCGATACGCTGGTAGTGCAGGGCGCCGGTGGCCTCGGCATGAACGCCTGCGCCGTCGCGAAGGAGATGGGCGCCGGCCAGGTGATCGTGATCGATGGCCTGCCGGGCCGGCTGGAGCTCGCGAAGCAGTTCGGCGCCGACGAGACGATCGACCTGACCGAGCACAGCGAGCCCGCAGCGCGCATCCAGCGCGTGATGGAGCTGACCGGCGGCCGCGGCGCGGACGTGGTCGGAGAGTTCGTTGGGCTGCCCGCGGTGGTGCCGGAGGGAATCCAGATGGTGCGCTCCGGCGGCACGTACCTGGAGATCGGCAACATCAGCTTCGGCGCAAGCTTCCAGTTCGACCCATCGTCGCTGGTCTGGGGCGCGAAGCGCATCGTGGGCCTGATCATGTACGACCCGTGGGTGATCCCGGAGGCGCTCGACTTCCTCGTGCGCACGCGAACGAAGTACCCGCACGAGGAGGTCGTCTCGCACGACAAGTACAAGCTGGACGACATCAACAAGGCGTTCGAGGAGGCCGAGTGGCAGAAGGACGGCGCCGGGACCAAGGTGCGCCGCGCCGTCATCGTGCCGTAGCATCTCGACGTTCGAGGTTCGAGGTTCGAGCGGGCTCTCTTCAGGAGCATTGTGCTACCGCGCATTGAAATGCGCGGCATGCCCTCTGCGCTTCGCTAGTGCACCGTGGACTCGGGTTCTCTTCGTAGCCATGCCGCGGACTTAAGTCCGCGGTCGAGAGAAGCTACCTATCGCCAGTGTTATGCGGGTCAGGCTTCAGCCTGAGGCTCGGAAGGGTTCATGCCGCGGACTTCTCGCCGCAGC
>JBBDNH010000264.1:0-2564 GCA_040877745.1 Dehalococcoidia bacterium | reverse complement strand
AGGCTGTAAAGCCTCGCCTACAAGATCCGCGGGTCAGGCTGTAGCCTGGCAGGGTTCCTTGACGACAGGCTGAAGCCTGTCCCACCACGCAATCGGAGGAAGCCTGCCCCATTCAGTCAGGGGTCTGGTCGATCCGGCGCAGCTCGCCCAGCCAGTGAGCGACCACGCGCTCGATGAGCTGCTCGCCCAGCTCCGCCGTCGCGCGACGCGGGTCGCCAGCGAAGCCCTGAGGATCAACCTCGTCCGTGAACCAGGCGTCGGGCACCTTCGTCGCGTCGAACGGCCGGCCCTCGCCGAGCCGGTCGCGGCGCACATCGTCCGGACGGCGCGCCAGAAAGATCGACGTCGGGAACTCGCCCGCGTGGATGTCGGCGGGCTCCCAGTCGAACACATCGCAGGCGATGCGATAGTACGCGTCGCCCGGCCCGATGGCCCAGATCTTGGCATCGACGCCCGCTTGGCGCAGCTCGGCGCGCGCCTCCATGGCGGCAGGCAGGCAGTGGTGGCCGCCGCAGCCCATGGCGACGAGCAGCTTGCGGAAGCCGTGGCGCGCCAGGCTGTGCAGCGCCTCCTTTACGATGCGCAGGTGCGTCTCGAAGCTGAGGCTCACGGTTCCCGCGAACGCCATGTGCTCCTCCGCCGGGCCGTAGGGCAGCGCCGGCAGCAGGTAGGCCACGATGCCCTCGGCGCGAGCCGCCAGCGCGGCTTCGCCGAGGAAGAGCTCGACCAGGAACGTATCGCCGTCGACCGGCAGGTGCGGGCCCTGCTGCTCCGTGCAGCCGGTCGGCAGTACGAGGATCGTCCGCTCGCGATCGAGCGCGTCGATCTCGGGCGAGGTGAGCTTGTCGAATCGGACGGTATCCGGCAGCGACCACGGCATGGCGAGCCTCCTCCGATGTGAAACGAACAAGCGCCTGCAACCGGACACCGAGGCCAAACGAAGACTCGGTCCGCGATCGCAGGCGCCATCTAGGGCTGAACCGGCTCCTGCGCAGGGCTATCGTTCTGTCTGGCCCTCAGCCGAGCGTATACTAGCGCTGAAACAGAGGATTGGCAACACGAACGCATGTATGTAACTTGCTCGTGGTTGGTGGGCGGATCTTGTTTTGCACCGCCGACTGAAGTCGGCGGCATGGGTTCGAGTTCGGAAAGCCGCGGACTTCCGTCAGCGGGCATGCTCCAACCAGCATTCCACCAGCGGCGAACCGGCCACCATGCCGTTTGCAGGCAGGAGCTGCGCTCAGGATGACAGATGGGCTCGGGACGGCGCAGAGCTCAGGGTGACAACCGCGTAGCCTGTAGGCTGCGCCACAAAGATGGAAGCGCGCATCCGCGTCCGAGTCACGCCGAGAGCCGCCCGCGATGGCATCGCGGGCTGGCAGGACGGCGTGCTGCGCGTGCGCGTCACGGCGCCGCCGATCGCAGGCAAGGCGAACGACGCGGTCGCCGCGCTCATCGCGAAGGCGCTCGGCGTGCCGAAGAGCGCCGTGGGTGTCGCGGCGGGCGCGCGAGGGCGCGACAAGACCATCGCGATCGCGAACCTGGCGCAGGATGAGGTCGAACGCCGGTTGCGCGAAGCTGGCGCTTCGTGAGATAAGGACGGCGTGAGCGTGGTCCGGAGCATCGTGCCGCGTCTGGAGCGAGCGCTGGCGGGCCGGAGCTGGGCGGTCGCGGTCATGTGCGCGATAGTGCTCGTCCTGCTCGCCGCGTTCGCCTACGCGCCGCTGTTCGGCGGCGGGATGATCCTCACCGGCGACACGCTCCACGCCTGGCGCATCTACGAGATCGGCCGCTGCCTGGACGACGGCCAGCTGCCCTGCCGCTGGGCGCCGGATCTCGGGAACGGCTACGGCTTCCCGCTCTTCAACTACTATCCGCCCCTGCCCTACTATGCGGGCGACCTGCTGCACCGGCTCGGGTTCTCGTACCTGCGTTCGGTCGACATGCTCTACGTGATCGGCCTCGCCGGCGCCGGGCTCTCGATGTTCGTGCTGGCGCGGCGGCTCTGGGGCGATCTGGGCGGCCTGGTATCGGCGGTGGCGTATGTGTACGCGCCCTACCTCGCCCTCGACGCCTACATGCGCGGCGCGCTCGCGGAGCTGTGGGCGCTCGCCGTCGCGCCGGCGCTGCTCTGGGCCGTGTACGAGCTGGTGGATACGGGCAAGGCGCGCTTCGCGCCGCTCGTGGCGCTGTTCACGGCGCTGCTGCTGCTCTCGCACAGCCTGGTGGCGCTGATCGCGTTGCCGGCCGTCGCGATCTGGGCGGGCGCGCTGCTCGTCCTGCGAGGGCGCGCGGCGCTGTGGCCGGCGCTGCTCGGCGGTGCGGGCGCGCTCTGGGGTCTGGGCCTCGCCGCGTTCTTCACGCTGCCGGTGCTCTTCGAAGGCGGGCAGGTACAGCTCGACAGCACGACGCAGGGGCCGCTCCACTTTTCGCACCACTTCGCGGCGGTGAGCGACCTCTTTCTGCAGCGGACGTCCGACTACGGCGTGCTGCTCGGGGCGGCCACCGAGACGCCGGTCCAGATCGGCTGGTTCCACTGGGTGGTCGCCGGCCTCTCGCTGCCC
>JBBDNH010000263.1:0-14274 GCA_040877745.1 Dehalococcoidia bacterium | reverse complement strand
GGGCGAGATCGACGTCGCCTTCCCGCTCATCCACGGAACGTTCGGCGAGGACGGCACGGTGCAGGGGCTGCTGGAGCTGGCCGGCGTCGCCTACGCCGGCGCCGGCGTCGGCGCGAGCGCGATCGGCATGGATAAGGTGCTGATGAAGCGTTGCTTCAGCCAGGCCGGCCTCGATGTCGTCGAGCACATCGTCGCGCGCGCGTCCCAGTACCGGGCGGGCGAAGACATCTCGCGCGCGGTCGAAGCCTCCGTTGGCTATCCGGCGTTCGTGAAGCCGGCGAACGGCGGAAGCAGCATCGGCATCAGCAAGGTGCGCTCGCGCGAGGACCTGGGCAAGGCGCACTGCCTCGCCTTCCGCTACGACCGTAAGGTGCTCATCGAGCAGGCGATGGACGCGCGCGAGATCGAGTGCGCGGTGCTCGGCAACGACGATCCCCAGCCGTCGCCGTTGGGCGAGGTGCGCTACACGCGCGAGTTCTACGACTACGAGGCGAAGTACCTCGACCCGACGACCGAGCTGCTCATCCCCGCCGACGTGCCCTCCGAGACCGCCGAGCGCATCCAGGAGCTGGCCGTGCGCGGCTACCGCTCGATCGACTGCGCGGGCATGGGTCGCATGGACTTCTTCCTGACGGAGGATGGCCGCGTCTACGTCGACGAGATCAACACGCTGCCCGGCTTCACGCCGGGCAGCATGTACGCATCGCTGTGGGCGCGCGCCGGCCTGGGCTACGCGGACCTGATTGGCAGGCTGGTCGAGCTTGCGCAAGAGAGACACCGGGAGCGGCCCCGTGGGTAAAGAACGCGCGATGCGGCCAGAACGGCGCGCGCCGCCCTTCGCGACGGGGCGCCCGCAGCCGCTCGTCGCCGGCCGGACGCGCCGGCGCATGCCGCGCGTGCGCATGCCGGCCGTCAACGGCTGGTCGCGCAGGGCAAGCCTGCTCGCGGTCGCCGTCGTGGGGCTAACGGTGGGTGGCTGGTGGGTCTATCAGTCGCCGCTCCTCGCGGTGCAGGACGTGACGGTCGAAGGCAACAGCTCGGTCTCGACAGACCTGGTGCTGAGCATCGCGGGTATCGAGGGGAACAGCATCGTCCGCCCGGGCTTCGGCGGCGCGGAGGAGCGCCTCATCGCGTTGCCGCTTGTGAAGGACGTCCAGATCAGCCGCGACTGGCCGAACGGCGCGCGCATCACCGTCGTTGAGCGGACGCCGTGGGGCCAGTGGCAGATCGGCGATGCCCGCTACACGATCGACGTCGAAGGCGTGGTGCTGGAGCTGCCGGCGCCCCTGGCCGGCCCCGTGATCAAACAGACCGACGCCTCGTCCGAGCCCGTCGCTCCCGGCGACGTGATGGACGCGGGCGCCGTCGCTGTCGCGCAGGAGCTCGTCTCGACGACCGAGCAGACGCTCGGCCGTTCCGTGCTGTCGTTGGAGTTCTCGCAGGCGACCGGCGTGACCGCCATCCTCGATGGCAACGCCGCGTCCGGCCTGCGTGTCGCGTTCGGTGACGCGCAGGCGCTCGACTTCAAGGTCGCCGCGCTCTTCGCGGTGCTGCAAGACGCCGAGGACGAAGGCCGAACGCTGAGCCGCGTCGACCTGCGCTTCGGCGACCGGGTGGCCGTGCAATGAGGGATGAAACGGTGAGAGCGCGTCGTGCGCAAGTTGCGTGGGGTGGAGAGGAGGCCCGGAGATGAAGGGCGGCGTCCTCGCATCTATCGATGTCGGTACGACGAAGGTCTGTACCGTCGTGGGCGAAGTCGTGCCGGAACAGCCGCTGCGCATTCTGGGTGTCGGCATCGCCGCCGCGAACGGGCTGAACCGCGGCATGGTCGAGAACCTGCGCGACGCGGCGGAATCAGTGCGCACCTCGGTCGAGCAGGCGGAGCGCTCGAGCGGCACGCGCATCTTGTCGGCGCACGTGGGCGTGGCGGGGCCGCACATCGCCTGCCAGAACAACCGGGGGATCGTCGCCATCCCGGACCGGGACAGCGCGATCAGCCAGGACGACGTCGCGCGCGTGCTCGATGGCGCGCGCATCGTCAGCATCCCCACGAACCGCGAGATCATCCACGCGGTGCCGCGCTACTACATCGTCGACGGGCAGGACCACGTGACCGACCCGGTGGGCATGTACGGCCAGCGGCTGGACGCGGAGACGCACATCGTGACGGGGCTCAGCACCGTGCTCCAGAACCTCACGAAGTGCGTCGAGAGCGCCGGCGTCCAGGTCGAGACGCTGATCGTGTCCTCGCTTGCGAGCGCGGAGGCCGTGCTCGAGACCGAGGAGAAGCGCCAGGGCGTCGTCCTGGCCGACATCGGCGGCGGCACGACGGACATCACGGTGTACGTGGAAGGCAGCATCTGCCACACGGCCGTGCTGCCCGTGGGCGGCAACCACATCACGCGCGACCTCGTGATCGGCCTGCGCTGCCCGTACCAGGCCGCCGAGGACGCGAAGGAGCTCTACGGACACGCGCTGCCGAGCGCGGTCGACCCGGAGGAGACGGTGGAGCTGGACGTCTTCGGCGCGGAGTCGCGCAAGTCCGTCGAGCGCCGGCGCATCGCGGAGATCACGCAGGCGCGGATCGAGGAGATCTGCGAGATGGTGATGCGCGAGGTGCGTCGCGCCGTCCACGACGACATCTTGTCGGCGGGCCTGGTGCTCACGGGCGGCACCGCAAACTTGAACGGCATCGCTGAGCTGGCCGAGCAGGTGACCGGCCTGCCGGCGCGCGTCGGGTCGCCCCGCAATCTGCAGGGCCTCGTCGACACGCTCAGCGACCCGGCGTATGCAGCGAGCGTGGGCGTGCTCCAGTGGGCCGCCCACGAGTTGGAGTCCGGTGTGTGGCAGGGGCAGCGACGGTCGTTCGCGGTCACAGGCGATCTGTGGCAGCGGCTGTCGCGATGGATGCGCGTGCTGCTTCCGGAGTAAGGGGGTGACGTGTCAACGATCTGGGAACCCGAGCAACCAATAGTGCCAACACCGCCCAGCGAGCAAGATCGGCCGCAAGATCAGGCCATCTTGCCCGGCATCGCCTCGAGAGACGCTGAGGAGACGTCCACCGGGGTGAACACGGACGAGCCGCCGGCCATCCTGGCGGCCACGTCGGAGCATGAAGAAGCCCCTGCCGCTCCGAAGTCGGCGCCCAAAGCGAGCAGGAGGCCACGGAGGAGGGAAGGAGCCATGAGAGGCGAGATGAACGGACTGCCCCCGATCAAGGTCGTGGGCGTCGGCGGCGGCGGCTGCAACGCCGTCAACCGCATGATCGGCGCCGAGCTCGTCGGCGTCCAGTTCGTCGGGATCAACACCGACGCGCAGGCGCTGGCCCGCTGCGAGGCGCCCGTGCGCATTCGCATCGGTGAGAAGCTGACCAAGGGCCTGGGCGTCGGGAGCGACCCCGATAAGGGCCAGCGCGCTGCGGAAGAGAGCCGCGATGAGCTGCTCGACGCCGTGCGTGGCGCCGAGATGGTGTTTATCACCGCGGGCATGGGCGGCGGCACGGGCACCGGCGCCTCGCCGCTCGTCGCGGATACCGCGCGGGAGGTCGGGGCGCTCACCGTCGCCATTGTCACCAAGCCGTTCGGCTTCGAGGGCGCGAAGCGACGCCAGCAGGCCGAAGAGGGCATCGCCGAGCTGCGCGACCGCGTCGACACGCTGATCGTCATCCCGAACGACCGGCTGCTCGACATCTGCGGTCCCGAAGTGACCGTCGAAGAGGCGTTCAGCACTGCGGACGACGTCCTGCGCCAGGGTATCCAGGGCCTCTCCGAGCTGATCACGTTGCCCGGCGAGATCAACCTGGACTTCGCCGACGTGCGCCGGATCATGCAGGACGCCGGCCACGCGCTGCTTGCCATCGGCCGCGCGAGCGGCGAAGACCGCGCGGCGCAGGCCGCCCGAGCGGCCATCAGCAGCCCGCTGCTGGACGTCAGCATTCAGGGCGCCACGGGCGTGCTCTTCAACGTGACCGGGGCCAGGAACCTGGGCCTGCACGAGCTGAGCGCGGCCGCCGAGGTCATCGGCGAGGTGGTGGCGCCGGACGCGGAGATCATCTTCGGTACCGCCATCGACCCGGGCATGGGCGACGAGGTGAAGGTCACCGTCATCGCCACCGGCTTCCCGGTGGGCCCGCGGGCCATGGACGCCGGCGACGCGGAGGGGGTGCAGCGCTTCTCGATGGAGCCGCTCGCGAACCCCGTGGACACAGAGCTTCCCGCCTTCCTACGGCGCACGGTAGCCACGCGCTGACGGGAGCTGTAGCTAAACTCGCCCGAAAGGAGGTGGCTTCGCTCTAGCCGCACTCAGGCCCGGGATCGCCGGGAACTCGAACCCGCGGACGCGGGAAGCGAAGGCCGCGATCGGCGAGAGGGAGATGTCGTCGCTCGCGGTTCTTCGCGCTACTGCGGCAGGAGGATCAAGCGGACGCCCTGCGCCAGCACGGTCGCCGCGGCTTCGAAGACAAAGTCCAGGTCCTCGCCGCGGGCTTCGCAGTAGAAGTGGTCTCCATCCACGTTCTCGGCGTCGATCTCCGAGCTGCTGTTGCAGCCGCCGTTGCCGGCGTCATCGATCGACTCAGTGGCCATGTCGGCGAGCAGCTCCGTCACGTCCTCATCCTCGTAGGGCGGGTCATCGTCGTCCGTGCACTCGACCGTCCCCGACCAGCTGGAGATCCCGTAGCCGATAGTGAACATCTCGATCTCCTGCGTCTTCGCGGCTTCTGCCTCCTGGTACGCGTAGAGGCACGGGTTGTCGACGCCGGGCTGGTTGGCTTCGCCGTCCGTGAGGAAGATAATGCCCTTGCGCACCCCGGTGCGGCCGTTGTTCACCAGCTCATCCACTGCCGCATCGATGGGAGTGCCCAGGTTCGTCTGGTGCGTTGAGAAGGTGAACGGCGCGCGCTCCAGGCAATCGATGACGGATACCAGTTCGCTGCTGGTGTCGAGCGTGCCGTCCGCGTTCTTGTAATCGTTGCTTAGGCCCACGGGAACCCAGTCTCCCGTGTCCGTCTCATCCATCTCGCTGTTCGGGATAGACGCGCAGTCATCGTCGAACTCGCTCGGCGGCAGCACTCCAAGCGCCACGTGCTGGAACTGCGGGTTGAAGATCTCCAGGACAGCCGTCGCGGCATCCTTGGCGTTTTCCACATCGTCGCTGCTCATGCTGCGCGTTCGGTCGAGGATAATGACCACGTCCGCCGGGCCGGTGGGAGCGCCTCCGCACGAGCCCTTGCATGCGGCCGCATTGATCGAGCCTGTATTGCCGGAGAAGACGTTGAGGGCCGGGGCGAAGATGTACGGCACGTCCTTATCGGATTCGATGTAGATGGTGTTGCACTTGGTGCCGCCCGTTGCCGGGCTGCAGAAGCTGACGCACAGCTCGTCGAAGCAGGTGAACGACTGGCCGCCCGGGTCGCAAACCGCCGGGATATCGGCGTTGTCCGGCTGGCCGTCGCCGTTTCGATCGCCCACGATGCAGCGAAATGTGATGTCGACGTCGCCTGCGTCCAGCTCGCCGTCGTTCGCCAGCGCATAGATCATCGCGTTCGACTCGGCATCGGTGACCTCGCTGGGCAAGTCGTACGCGCCCGCGAGCGCCGCGGCATCGACGACGTTCTGGATGTCCTGCCGTTCGTGCAGGAAGCGACCGACGTCCACCACCATCGCCACCATCCCGAGCAACACCACGAGCATCATTGCGGAGAGCATGAGGATCTGCCCGCGTTCGCCGTGTGCCGTTCGCACGAGTTTGGGAAGGCTCATTCGAGCCTCATCTGCGTGCTCGATGACAGCGTGAGCGTCGACTGCAGGAGGTTGGCCAGCGGCGTGATCAGGTCGTATTCGTAGTCGACCGCCACCGTAATCGCATCACCCGGGTCGCCCTGGGCGTTGGTGACCGTGATGCTGATCTTCTCCGGGTCGAGGTTGGCGGCGGTCTCGCACAGCTTCAGCTCGATCGAACCATCCTCGGGCAGCGGGTTGCAGTCGAGCGAGCCGTCAGACGGCGCCTGCACGGCGCCCACGCGCGCGCCCTCGCGCGCCGCGTTGGTCACCGAGATCCACGAGTGCAGTCCGAGACCGAAGTCGATGATGCCGAATACAAGGAAGAAGAAGATGATCGAAACAAGCGAGAACTCGACCAGCGCCTGGCCACGTTCCCCCCTGTCTCGCCGTCGTTGGCGTCTTGTCACGGCCTCTCCCTTTGCGATAGCAGCAGAGGCCGGCGGTCATGCGGCCAGCTTCCACCGCGCTCCCTTCAAGTATCGACCGCAGACGGCGACTCCGTACTCCCTAGGTACGTAGGTAGCGGACTCAGCTGCCGCAGACGCCGAACGGCTCGTTGACAAGCCGCTCTCTCGCCGTCAGATGCACGCCCCCGAGGAGGACGTCAGCGAGGGGTGTCGAAGGCGAGTAGTCGTACTCGACCTGCACCTCCAGCGCGTCGCACTGCTGGCCGGGGTCGCCCTCGATTGCCGGGTCCACGTAGTCCGGATAGTCCCAGCTCCGAACGGAGACCGTGAGGCCCGTGTCGATGTTGGCCAGCGGCTGCGCGCGCTCCTCGGCGTGGTACTCGATGCAGGAGACCCGGTCGTCGGATGCGATCGGGCAGTCCTCGCGGCCCGTGACGCCGTAGCGAGCTGCCTCGCGCGCCGCGCCCTGGATCGTGACCCAGGAGTGGTAGAGACGCGCGACATCGACGAAGCCGAAGATCAGGATCACCAGGAGCGGCGTGATCATCGCGAACTCGGCCAGCGCTTGCCCGCGTTCCCGTTTGCGTCCATGGTTGCGCTTCTTCATCATGGCTACTCGATCAAGCGGAACGCGATGCTCTCCGCGATAGCGTCGAACACGGCCGGAATGTCCTCGGGCGCCGGCGCCTCGAAGTGGTGGTCGTTCGTCCCCGCCGTCGAGGACGCGATGCACTTGTTCAGGTTCCGGTCGCGCAGGTCGTCAGGGCTGCTGAAGGCCTGGCGGCTCGATCCGCCGCCGACGTTCGTGACCGTGGTCGTGTCACAGAATGCGCTCGTCGCTGCGCCGGAGACCTTGTAGCCGGCCACGTAGATCTCGATGCTCTGTCCGCGGATCTCCATCGCCTTCTGGTAGGTACGGTTGTCCATCTCGTCGATGCGGTCGTCGTAGTCGTTGCCGTAGTTCGTGCCGTCCTGGTCCGGGCTTGGCGGCATGCAATCGCCGCTGCCGCCGTTGTTCGGCAGCGGGTAGACGTTCGGCACCGGGTTGCCACGGCTGCTGTTCTGCGCGCCGTCCGAGTAGCGGTTGTCGCCGTCCGAGAGGATCACGATCACCTTGTGCGAGTTGGGCCTGCTATCGATGTCCGTCACCACGTTCAGCCCCTCGTCCAGGCCGGCGCACAGGTTCGTGCCCGGGAAGCCACCCAGCCCGGCCGCGTTGTCCAGCGCCGCATGAAGCAGCGCCTTGTTCGTCGTCAGGTCCTGGAACTCGTCGAAGAGCACGCAACCGCGGTCAGGGTCTTCGCCGGAGACCGGGTTGTAGCGCTGATCGGCGTAGCAGCCGCGGAAGCGCACGACGCCGATCTGCAGGACGCCCGTCGGGTCGTCGCCGAGCAGGTCGTCGACGAACGCGTGCGATGCGTCCTTCGCCTGCTTGATCGGGCAATCGCTGTTCGTCTGTTCTACGTTGCAGCCGCTCCTCATCGTGCCCGTGTCGTCCAGCACGATGACGATGTCGATCGGCACGCCGAAGCCGGCCGTGGCCGTCGCGCTGATGTCGACCTCATCGAAGCCGAAGATGCCCATGAAGAACATATCGACGCTGCGCGTCGCGCTCACGCGCAGCTGATAGTCCTCGTCCGTGGCTGGGAAGCTGGCGACGGCCTCCTCCAGGTTCTCGTCCAGGTAGACGACCGCCTTGTCCTGGGCGGCATCGATGTTCGGCAGCTCAACAACGCCGGCGAGCGCGGCCGCGTCGACAGCGCGGCTGAACTCCGTCTTCGCCACGAACAGCCGGCCCACGTCGATGGCCAGCCCCAGCATGCCGATGAAGGCGATCAGCAAGAGCGCCATGATCGGTAGCACCTGCGCTCGTTGTCCTCGTTTGTTCATTCTCACGGTCCGGGTCCTCCTCGCCTGTAGTCGATCAGGTCCCCGCCGATAAGACGCGCATCGTCGTCTCGCTGCACATTCGGAATGTGTCCGGCATCACCAGCGGGATGTCGAGCAGGAGCGTTCGGTCGTTGCATACCTCAACGCGGATCGCATCGACGCCATCGACCGTCGTGTGGTTGATCGTGACGTCGGACAGCGACACCGGGTCGCGCAGGCGGTCGGTTTCCACAAGGACGAGGTTCTTGATCTGGTCGTCCGTGGCCAGGTTCTTGGACCCCAAGCGAGCGCCGTCGCGGGCGGAGTCGATCACCGTGATGTAGGCGTTCATCGCGTCCGCGACTTCGATCACGCCGATGATGATCACCAGGAAGAAGGGTAGGGCGAGGGTCATCTCCATGAGGCCCTGGCCCCGCTCGCCGCGACGTCCTCGACGGCGCGTCACGGGTCGTTGGTTCGTACTGCCTTGCCTAACGAGCTTCCACATCCTCTTCGTCTTCTACAACGGCGCGCACCGGCGGCCCGTTTCCATGGCCACCAGCCCACCGCCTTCCGCGATGGGCCGAAGGCTCCGAAGGGTCCGGCAGCCCGGCTGTCGTCTCCATCGGAGGAGGATGACCCGTGGCTTTGCGTCCCCGACTCTCATCGGGTTTGCCCTGAGCGGAGTGCCTATTCTTGTTCCGTGAACACCCCTTAGGTGTTCTTACGTATCATCGGCAGAGGGCCGTCGAACCTGATGGCCTTCGATAGACAAACGGCGTCATATCCGGCCCCGATGCTGTGTCTCGCGCCTCGAACCTGCCGCCAAGCGCCCTCTACCATATCTGGGAGCTCGCTTGACACACCGCAATATCTTGTGCTACTGTAGCGCTCGTCACCAACATAACTGAGGATGTCGATGCGCTGTCCATACTGCGGTTACGCCGATACCAAAGTCACCGACTCTCGGGACTCCGAAGAGGGCATTCGCCGCCGCCGCGAGTGCCTCTCCTGCGAGCAGCGCTTCACCACCATCGAACGGCTCATGTCCTCCAGCCTCCTCGTCGCCAAGAAGGACGGCCGGCGCGAGGAGTTCTCCCGCGATAAGCTGCTCGGCGGCCTGCGCAAGGCGTGCGAAAAGCGGCCGCTGCCCGCCGGCGCGGTCGAGGCCGTCGCGGACGCCGTCGAGGCGACGCTGCGCGGTCGCGGCGCCCCCGAAGTGCCGGGCGAGGACATCGGCGAGCTGGTGATGAGCCACCTGCGGGAGCTCGACCACATCGCCTACATCCGCTTCGCCTCCGTCTATCGCTCCTTCGCCGACCTGGAGGAGCTCCAGGAGGAGCTCGAGTCGCTCGCCAGCCGCGGCGCGGCGCCCGGCCCGGACGCCGGCCAGCCGGCCCTGTTGCCCGAAGACCAGCTCAAGGCGCTCACGCGCGGCGTGCGCGCCTTCGCGCCGCGCCGCCGGCGCAGCCGCGCCCCCAAGCAGAGCGACGAGCGCGAGCCGCCCAAGATGATCGATGAACAGCCGAAGCGCCGGAGCAGCCGATCGTGACCGACCACCTGCTGCACGGCCGGCTGCTGAACTCGGGCGGCGAGCTGATCGCCGAGGGGCCGTGCTGGCTGGACGAGCCGGCCGGCATGGCGACGCTGGAGCCCGAGCGCGAGCCGGGCGTAATCCAGAAGGAGCGCGGCCGCATGTCGCTGGAGCTGGACAACGGCCGGACGCTGGACATCGACGACCGCCCGCTGGTCTTCCACCTGGGCAACCCAACCGAAAGCAACGCAAGGAACGGGCACCGCAGCCTCTACCGGCTGCGGATTAAGAGCGCGCAGGACGCGGAAGCGGTCGGCGCGGTAGAGGAAGGACCCACTACCGCCCCGATGCCGTCGGAGCGCCTCCGTAATGGAGAGACGCCGGCCGCACGCTAACTGACTGGTCGAGGGGGTCCCCCGAACAAGTCGGGGGGCCCTTTCGGCATCTTGCAGGGAGGCAAGAGAAAGATGCACGTAAACAGAATCGAAGGAAACGGGCGCGTGACCGACTCCCTGATCCGGCCAGTCCTCGCCGGACTGTCGTCCGACCAGCGCAACGCGCACCTTCGAGGACTCCAGAGCGACTGCGAGGACAAGGTGAGGGCCCTGAAGCAGCGCATCCGGCAAGAGGAGGTCGTTGCGGAGAAGGCGGCAATCGAGTACTGGGCGCGTAGCCGCATCTTCGACGACCCGAACCTGACCAAGCTCGCCGACGCCGTGCGCCACGCGAGCGCGCAGGTGCGCAAGCTGCGCGACGAGATCAGCCACCTGCACTCAATAGCACGCTTCTGCGGAGAGGAGCTCGCGAGAGGAATCGCAAGCTCCTCCCGCAACTAGGAACCGCGCCGGAAGCCACGTCGTAGGAAAGGAGTCCCAGCACTATGGCAGCCCCCGCAACCCGGATCCCGCCAAGCCCGCTTGGAGACCAAACGCGCATCCAGCGCTACTTCACCAAACCCGACGCTCACCCCTATGACGAGGTGACGTGGGAGCAGCGCGGCGCGTCCATTACCGACGAAACGGGCAACGCCTACTTCGAGCAGAAGGATGTCGAAGTACCGGCCGCCTGGTCGCAGACCGCGACCAACGTCGTGGTTTCCAAGTACTTCCGCGGGCCGCTGGGGACCGACAAGCGGGAGCGCTCCGTTCGCCAGATGATCGACCGCGTCGCGGGCGCCATCGCGGGCTGGGGCCGTCAGGGCGGCTACTTCGTGACCGAGGCCGAAGGTGAGACCTTCCAGGCCGAGCTCACGTACCTCCTGCTGCACCAGAAGGCCACGTTCAACAGCCCGGTCTGGTTCAACGTTGGAGTGGAAGAGAAGCCGCAGTGCTCCGCCTGCTTCATCCTCTCTGTCGACGACACCATGGAGTCGATCCTCGATTGGTCGAGGACCGAGGGGATGATCTTCAAGGGCGGCTCCGGCTCGGGCATCAACCTCTCGGCGATCCGGTCCAGCCAGGAGCAGCTCTCGGCGGGCGGCCAGGCCTCGGGCCCGGTCTCGTTCATGCGCGGCGCCGACGCCATCGCCGGCTCGATCAAGTCCGGCGGCAAGACGCGGCGCGCGGCTAAGATGGTCGTCCTCAACGCCGGCCACCCGGACGTGCTGGAGTTCATCGAGTGCAAGGCGCGCGAAGAGCGCAAGGCGCACGACCTGGGGCAGGCCGGCTGGGACCTCTCGCTCAACGGCGAGGCGTGGTCATCGATCCAGTTCCAGAACGCGAACAACTCCGTCCGCGCCACCGACGCCTTCATGCAGGCCGTGGTCGACGATGCCGACTGGGAGCTGCGCGCGATCACGACCGGCGAGCCGGTGCAGACGGTGAAGGCGCGCGAGGTGCTGCGCCGTATCGCCCAGGCGACCTGGGAGTGCGGCGACCCGGGCATGCAGTTCGACACCATCGCGAACAACTGGCACACCTGCCCGGAGTCCGGACGCATCAACGCGTCCAACCCGTGCTCCGAGTACATGCACGTCGACGACTCGGCGTGCAACCTCGCCTCCATCAACGTGCTGACCTTCCTCGATGAGGAAGGTCGCTTCGACGTCGAGGGCTTCCGCCACGCGGTCGCGACGATGATCTGGGCGCAGGAGATCATTGTCGGCTTTTCCAGCTATCCCACCGAGAAGATCACGCGCAACGCGAAGGCCATGCGCCAGCTCGGCCTCGGCTTCGCGAACCTGGGCGGGCTGCTCATGGCGCTCGGTATCCCGTACGACTCAGACGCCGGACGCGCCTACGCGGCCGGCATCACCGCGATCATGACCGGCCACGCCTACGCGACGTCGGCCGCCCTCGCGGAGCGTGTCGGCCCGTTCGACGCCTACGCGAAGAACCGCGATGCCATGCTCCGCGTGATCCGCCAGCACCGCGACGCCGCATACAAGATCCCCGTCCTGGGCGTGGAGCTCGCGGCGTCGAACCTGGAAGAGGTCGTCGGCGCCGCGTGCGAAGCGTGGGACCGCGCGCTCGAGCTCGGTCAGGCGCATGGCTATCGGAACGCGCAGGCGACCGTCATTGCGCCCACCGGCACCACCGCGTTCATGATGGACTGCGATACCACAGGCATCGAGCCGGACATCGCGCTGGTGAAGTTCAAGAAGCTCGTCGGCGGCGGCGTGATGAAGATCGTGAACAACACCGTGCCCGTCGCGCTACGGCGCCTCGGCTACGACGACGCCCAGGTCGGCGCGATCGTCCGTTACGTCGACGAGACCGCCACCATCGAAGGCGCGCCGGAGCTCCAGGACGAGCACCTGCCTGTGTTCGACTGTGCGTTCAAGGCGGAACGCGGCGAGCGCACCATCCACCACATGGGCCACATCAAGATGATGGGGGCCTGCCAGCCGTTCGTCTCCGGCGCCATCTCCAAGACCGTCAACCTGCCCGAGCGCGCCACCGTCGAGGACGTCATGGACGCCTACACGGAAGCCTGGCGAAACGGCCTCAAGGCGATCGCGATCTACCGCGACGGCTCGAAGACCGTCCAGCCGCTCTCCACGGGCTCCGGCGGCTCCAAGGACGCCGTGGTGCTCGACGACGGCCACGCGCGCCGGCGCCCGCTGCCCGATACCCGCACGTCGATCACGCACAAGTTCAAGATCGAAGGCCACACCGGCTACATCACGGTCGGAGCCTACGACGACGGCTCGCCGGCGGAAGTGTTCATCAGCATGGCGAAGCAGGGCAGCACCATCTACGGCCTGATGGAGTCGTTCGGCAGGGCGATCTCGTACGCGCTTCAGTATGGCGTGCCGCTCTCCGACCTGGTGCGCAACTTCAGTCACATGCGGTTCGAGCCGTCCGGCTCGACCTCGAACCCTGAGATCCCGTTCGCCCAGTCGGTCATCGATTACCTGTTCCGCTGGCTTGCCTCGCAGTTCCTCTCGGCCGCGGAGGTGGAGGAGCTGGGCGTGCTCACGCCCGAGGTCAAGCAGCGCATGATCGACAGGCTCGACGGCATCGAGGGCGGGTCGAACGGCTCGAACGGCAACGGCCACGGCGAAGATCCAGGCGAGGTAGTGAGCACAGGCGTCACTCGCCTTAACGGCCAGTCGGACGCGCCGGCGTGCGCGAACTGCGGCTGGATTATGATGCGCAGCGGTACCTGCTATCGCTGCGAAAACTGCGGTAGCACCAGCGGGTGCTCGTAGTGGTGGGGCACAGCGCTGTCTGGGTCTGAAGTGAAGGAGGTGCGAGTAGCACATCACACGAAGACGGATCCCGACACGAGAAGTAAGCGACCATAGCTAAGGAGTCATCATGGCAGTCAAGGCAACCGCAAAGAAGACCACCGCAACCAAGGCCCGGGCGAAGCCCGCAGCCCGCAAGAAGGCCACGACAGCGCGCAAGCCGGCGGCGCGAAAGCGATAACGCCGCCCGTTATGGTCATTTCGTGAAATTTATCGCGAAATTGACGTAAGTACTCCGCACATAGAGCGGAGCAGGGAGTAGGATTGCGATGACCGCCGGGGCTATCGACCAGCGTGAGCAAGGACGCTCTGCGGCTTAGCCTCGGCGGATCACATATCCAGATTTTCCCCCAAGATCGGGCATAAGGCCGCCGAACCACCACCCCGCCACCAGCACAGGCGGCCTGCCACACGAGGCGTCCCAGCTTCCCCCGGGACGCCTCGTCGTCTCCCTAAGGTTGCTCCGCGAACTCCAGCGCCAGGACCGTCGCATGCGGGTCGATCGCGTGCTCCGGCACCGCGATCGTCACCTCCCCCATAGGGTCGGGGTTGGCGAACGTATCGACGATGCTCGCCCGCGTTTCGAACGTCAGCTCATCGCCCGAGCCAAGGACGCGCACCGAGCGCAGGCGCCGGATCGGCACGCCGCGCACGGAGACCGTGTCGTACGGCCGCATGAGCAGGTGGAGGTAGACGCGTTCGTCAACGCGATCGCCAACGCGACCGCGCCGCGTCGATGGGCCGTAGAACTGCCACGGCTCCAGCCCCGGCTTCGTCCCGACGATGCTTTCGCTGTGCTTCGCCACCCACGCCCCAACGTCCGCCAGCCGCTCGACGACCTCAGGCTGGAGCCGCCCGTCGCCCATCGGCCCGACGTTCAGCAGCAGGTTCCCGCCCCGGCCCGCCACTTCGCAGAGCGTGTGGATCAGCTTCCGCGACGACTTCCAGTCGTCGTCCCCGGTGTTGTAGCCCCAGCTCTCGTTGATCGTCATG
>JBBDNH010000262.1:0-2582 GCA_040877745.1 Dehalococcoidia bacterium | reverse complement strand
GAGCGGCCGGCTCATAACCGGTTGGTCCCAGGTTCGAATCCTGGCGGGCCCACCACAGATTGGCTACCATGAACGTTGTCGGACGATGGGAAAGACCGCGACCAAAGTAGGCGAAAGATCGGACCGTCCGAGACGGCCGCGCGTTGTAGACGCTCCGCACAGCGGGGAGTTGCTCCACGCGGTGCCTGACATGCTGCTGCGTATCGATCGGTCCGGGCGCTACCTTGAGTTCAAGCCGGCGCGCGACTTCGAGCCGCACGTTCCTCCTGCGGAGTTCCTCGGTCGTAGGACGGAGGACGTTTTGCCGCCGGATGTGGCCGCGGTGTCGAAGGCGCTGATCGTCAAGGCCATCGACACGGGCGAGCCGCAGGTCCACGTGTATCAGCTGGCCAAGGATGACCAGCTGCGGGACTATGAGGCGCGTATCGTGCCGCTGGGCGCTGGCGAGGTGCTTGCCATCGTGCGGGACATCACGGAGGGCGGGATACCAGCGCGGCCGCGCGTGGGTGCGTCGCAGGGGTACGGTCTCTCGAAGCGAGAGCACGCCGTGCTGCGGCTCGTCGCGATCGGACTGACCGACAAGGAGATCGGCTTGCGCCTCGATATCAGCGCGATGACGGTGAGCAAGCATCTGGGCTCCATTCGCAAGAAGATGGTCGCGCAGTCGCGCACGGAGGCGAGCGTGAGGGCGGTCAAAGAGGGTCTGCTGGACTAGCTCCAGCCCGTTACCAAATACTGGGTATGGAGAAGCCCTGGCGGGAGGGCTATCGTGACGCTGCGTCAAGGTGCGGGGGGCGCGATGCCGCCAACCTGGTGCGAGCGTCCTTACTCAACCAACCCGCGCTCCTCGCACCTTAGCGTTCTAGGCTCGAACTCCCCGCGGACTTGCTCGGAATGCGATGTGCCAGGGCTAGGGGCGTCGGGGTGCCTTGCGCTTGGCCTCGGCTTGCTTGGCGTTGCGCGTGGCGAGGGGCTGCCTATTGCGGTCGTAGTTCTGGAAACGACGATGCAGGCCGCAACGCTTGCACACCCCGCGGCTCTTTTCGCCGGTGGGGTACTCGATCAGCCAATGGTGGATGCACCGCGTTCGCGTCGCCACTTGTACGTTGGGCCTCCTCAGTAGACATAACCTAGCACATCTGTCCGGAAATGTAAACAGCAGGCCTCGGCGCGAAGCTATCGCGTCGGCGCAAAGCTATCGCGTCCACGTGGCGCTGGCGTAGAATGGCAGGACGTCGTTGCGCTATGCGCGAAGAAGAGATTGCAGCCTACCTCCAGCACAAGATGCCCGATGCGCGCGAGATCGAGGTCTCGCAGCTGCGACGCATCCCCGGCGGCGCATCTCGCGAGACGTGGTCGCTCGACGCGACGTGGCGGGAGGGGAAGGCGCGCGCGGGCCGCGGCTTCATCCTGCGCCGCGATCCCGAGGCAAGCCTGCTCGAAACGGAGCGTTCTGTGGAATTCCTCGTCTATCAGGCGCTCCACGGGACCGGCGTGCCCGTTCCTGAAGTCTACTGGCTCGAGACCGGCCCTCAGTGGCTGGAGCGGCCGTTCTTCGTCATGGGCAGGCTGGCCGGCGACGCCTCGGCGCAGGGGCTGATCGCGCGCGGGAACATCGAGTCGATCGCGCAGCAGAAGGTCGATATCCTCGCTCGCATTCACACACTCGATTGGCAGGCGCTCGGGCTGGAGGAGCTGGGCGTTCCCGAGGGCCCGGAACGGTGCGCGGAGCTGGAGATCGAGCGCTGGGAGACGATCATGCGCGAGCAGGCGCTGGAGCCGCAGCCTGCGCTCGAGCTGGGCATCGCGTGGCTGCGGGAACACCGGCAGGTCGCGCAGCGCATCGCGCTGGTCCACGCCGACTACCGCACGGGCAACTTCCTCGTCGAAGGCGACCGCATCACCGGCATCCTCGATTGGGAGATGGTGCACCTGGGCGACCCGATGGAAGACATCGCCTGGGTCTGCCTGCGCTCGTGGCGCTGGGCCGGCGACGCGCGCGTCGGCGGGCTGCTGCCGCGCGAGGAGTTCTATCGCCGCTACGAGGAGGCGAGCGGGCTTTCGGTCGACGAGGACGTCGTGCGTTTCTGGGAGGTGCTGGGCAACGTGAAGCTGGCGGTGATCTTCCTCACGGGCGCGCGCTCGTTCTGCGAGGGCCGCAGCAAGGACGCGATGCACGCATTCACGGCGCACTTGAATCCCGACATCGAGATTGAGATCCTGCGGCTGATCTCGTAGTGGCGCTGGAACGCTGGGAGGAGGGGACATGCGACCGACCGGCGAAGAGCTGCTGCAGGGTGTGCGCGGCGCGCTGCTGACGTACATCCTGCCCGAGGTGCAGAGCGACTACGCGCGCACCGAGCTCACGCTGATCCACGTGCTGCTGGGCATGGCCGCGGCGGAATGGGACTCCGCCGCGCAACGGCTGGTCGACGACAACGGCACGCTGCGCGAGCTCGCGCGGCGCAGCGCGGACGCGATCGACAGCGACGACGCATCGCTGGCCGCAGAGCTGCGCGCGCTGGCGGACGAAGAGGACCGCTCGCTGCGCCTGTCCGACCTGCGAGCGGCGAACGACCGCG
>JBBDNH010000261.1:0-2616 GCA_040877745.1 Dehalococcoidia bacterium | reverse complement strand
GACGGGCGGGTCTGGCTGGTCGGAGCCCTGGCCGTTCGGCTCCTCGACCGCGGGCGGGTCCGAGGTCACGGTGTCCGTGGCATCGCCGCCGCGGTTCCAGAACAGCACCATGCCGACGACCAGCAGGACGGCGACCACAACGCCGGCGGCGAGCCAGCTTGCCGAGATGAGCGGCGCGGTCTCGCCTCTGCCGACTTCGGGCAGCGGCGGCAGCTCCGGCTCGGGCTTGGCGCCGGGCAGCTGCTGCACGAGCGCCGTCGCGTTCAGGCCGAGGTACTGGGCGTACGTTCGCGTGAACGCGCGCGCATAGACGGGCGCGGGCAGGGCCTCGACGCGGCCCTCCTCCAGCGCTTCCAGGTACTTTCCAGAGATGCGAGTGTCGCGCTCCACGTCGCGGAGCGTGAGTCCACGGGCGGTCCTCGCCTCGGAAAGCGCTCTCCCTAGCTCTTCGGTGGACATCGGTGGAAGCTTCTTTGCGACTATAGCTGGGGCTGGGGTTGGGGGCAAGCAGGGACGGCTTTCAGCGGTCAGCGGTCAGATATCAGCAGTCAGCGGTCAGCGATCAGCGGTCAGCGGTCAGCGGTCAGCGGTCAGCGGTCAGCTCCCTCACCCCCTTCCCCTATCCCTCTACGAGGGAGAGGGGCGAGCCTCTGGTGACCTGCTCGCTGGACCGGCCCAGGGGTGAGGGGAGCCTGGTTGGGCAGCGAGCCTTGTCGGCGGGGCGGGGGCCAGCCACCCGCCGCGGCTAACACTCCCTCACCCCCAACCTCCTTCGGCTCCGCTCAGGACATGCCTCTCCCGCATGCGGGCGAGAGGATTCGGGTGAGCGTGGCCGGCAGGCTGAAGCCTGCCCCACGCAGAATAGCCACCTCGGCCAGTCAGGCTGGCAGGTTGCGATAAGATATACCAACAAGCCTGACCATCCACGGAAGGAGGTGCGCGCTGCGCATCCTGATCATCGGCGGCACGCGCTTCATCGGCCCGCCGGTCGTGCGCCGGTTGCACGCGGCCGGGCACGCGGTCACGCTGTTCCATCGCGGCCTGAGCGAGGTCGAGCTGCCGGCCGAGGTCGCGCACATCCACGGTGAGCGCGCGCGCATCGGGGAGTTCGCCGACCAGCTCCAGCAGGTGCTGCCGGACGTCGTGCTGGACATGGCCGCCTACAGCGAGGCGGACGCGCAGGCGGTATCGGCGGCGTTCCGGGGCCTGGCGCGGCGGATCATCGTGATCAGCAGCCAGGACGTGTACGCGGCGTACGGGCGCTTCCATCGGAAGGAGCCCGGTCCGACGGAAGCTTCGGCCTACAACGAGGACGCTCCGTTGCGGACGGCGCTCTTTCCCTATCGAGGGAACGGCCGCGGGCTGGACGACTACGAGAAGATCCTCGTCGAGCGGGCGGTCTCCGGCAGCGCGATCCTGCCCGCGACGATCCTGCGGCTGCCCATGGTCTACGGGGGCGGCGACCCGCAGCACCGGCTGCTGACCGAGCTCAAGCGCATGGACGATGGCCGCCCGGCCATCCTGCTGGAGGAGCGCTTCGCGGCGTGGCGCTGGACGAGGTCGTACGTCGAGAACGTCGCGGTGGCGATCGTCCTCGCCGTCACGGACACGCGCGCGACGGGCCGCACGTACAACGTCGGCGACTCCAACACGCTGAGCTACGCGGACTGGGTGCGCGCGATCGCGCGGAATGCGGGCTGGACCGGCGAGGTGGTGGTGCTGCCAAACGGCCGCCTGCCGGACAAGCTCCAGCCGCCGGCGGGCGACTACGACCAGCATCTGGTCGCCGATACGACGCGCATCCGCAACGAGCTCGGCTACCAGGACATCGCGCCGCTCGACGTCGGGCTGCGGCTGACGATCGACTGGGAGCGCGCGCACCGGCCGGCCGGGATCGAGAAGCTGTTCGATTACCCGGCCGAGGACGCCGTGCTCGCGGAGGTGCGCGGCGCAGGCCGGCCCGCCGCCCCGCCTCCGGTATCATAGGGCCATGTGTCGAAGCATCAAGACGCTCCGCCGCCAGGACGAGCTCGCGACCGACGACGAGGTGCGCGCCGCCGCGCTGCAGTTCGTGCGCAAGGTGAGCGGCTACCGCCAGCCTTCGCGGGCGAACGCGGAGGCGTTCGACGCGGCCGTCGAGGAGATCGCGGCGTCGTCGAAGCGGCTGCTCGAGGCCGTCACGAGACGATAGGGTCAGGGGTCATGGGTCACGGGTCAGGGCCCAGCCCCGCCCCTAGCCAGCACGCCTAGAAGACCTCCGGGCACCAGGGGCGCGGCTCCCAGGCGAAGACCGTGTCCGCGCGGCGGGCCGTCTCCGGGTCCGCCTGGACGCGGCCGGCCGCCCGCAGCGTCGTGAACGACGAACCCCCCAGCAGCACCGCGCCCAGGTCCGCCGCGCCGAGCGTAATGTCCGGCTCGGCGCCGGTCGTCGCGCAGCGGGCGCCGTCCGCGCCAGCCTCCAGCTCGTAGCGGCCTTCGGTCCAGGGGCAGAACCGGTCGTGGATTTCGAAGACGCAGCGGCCGGGGACGGCGTAGCGCCGGCCTTCGAGCGCGGCCGGCACGTCGACGACACGCACCCAGAGCGAGTCGCGCGGCTGGCGCACGAGGCGTCGCGGG
>JBBDNH010000260.1:0-2618 GCA_040877745.1 Dehalococcoidia bacterium | reverse complement strand
GGATGTCATCCACCGTGACGCCCTCGGCCAGGCGCAGGACGGACATCTCGTGCGGCTGCGGGCCGTTGTTCGCCACCTGAAGCGTGACCTCGCCTGGCGGCAGCGTCACGGGTGGCCGGAACTCGAAGTCCTGCAGCAGCACGCTGCCATCGGTGTCGGGCGGCTCCGGCTGCTCCGCCGCCGGCTCCGTCACCTCCAGTTCGGCGATCATGCCCTTTGTGAAGTGCGGGATATCGTCATCGCCCGAAATGAAGCAGAGCAGGACGTACTGCCCGGCGTCGAGCTCGTTGACAACCTGGCCTTTGGTTCCCGCCGGGATGGCGTTCACGCCTCCCCGCAGCCCGATTTGGGCGAGGGCCTGGACGCCGGTTGGGTCATCCTCGAACGACTGCGTGAACTGGTCGACCGTGACGCCGTCGTTCAGCCTGGTGAACTGCACCTGGTGCATGTCCCCGCCAATGTTGTCGAGCGTGATCGTCGTAAGGCCTCCAGGAATGCTCGCCGGCACGTTCTCGAACGAGTACTCGACCGCCGTAATATCGAGTTGGCCGGCCTCTCCTTCCACCGCCGGCGTTTCTCCGTCGGTCGGCTCCGCGCCCGAGGTGGCGGTCGGATCGCCGTCGTCGCCATCGTCGTCGTCGCCGCAGGCGACCGCGCCCAGCGCGAGCGCGCCCGATAGCAGCGCCATCGCCATGAACGCCAGGATATGTGTCGATAGCTTCAAATAGGTGCCCTCCCAAGTCTGCTGGTGACCGATACCCTGTAGTCTAGGTAGGCCCACGGCTACGATCAATCGACGCAGCGGCAGCCCGCCGCGCAGGGAAGCCGGCTGTTGCGAAGCAACAGCAAGCTGCCGCGCAGCGGCAGCCGCTTGCCATCGCTCCCCTCGTTTGCCACCATGCTCCCAACTGAACGACGTTCAGTCTGCGAGGTGCAATCGTGCGACCCAACAAGACTGACCCCGAGCTCCCCGTCCTCCTTCCGTTCCAGCCCGGCATCGTCAGCAACGGCGAGTTCGTCCCGCCCGAGCCGACGCTCAACCACCGGCGCATCGCCGCGCTCGCCTACGAGCGCGGCACCGAGATCGCGCGCCGCAAGCGCGTCGACCGGCGACGCTTCCTGATGGGCATGGGCGGCCTCGCCGTCACACTCGGTGCGGTGAACCTGGTCGCGTGCGGCGACGGCGACGAGCCCGGCGGCAGCTTCGAGCTGCCCGACCCGACGGACGACGACGCGGTCTGCGAGCTCCTGGAAGGCCAGGAGTTCATCTTCGACATCCAGACGCACCACGTGAACCTGGACCGCCAGCCCGGCCGCGCGCTCGCGTCGCTCTTCGACGCCGTGAACCCCAGCTGCAGCCAGGAAGACCAGCTGGAGTGCTTCAGCCGCTACGGCTACATCAAGGACATCTTCCTGGAGAGCGAGACGACGGTCGGCGTGCTCTCCGACACGCCGTCGGTCATGGACACGAACGACCCCCTCACGTTCGAGGAGATGCGCCGCACGCGCGATATCATCGATATGCTCTCGACCGGCGGCGCGTCGCGGCTGCTGCTGCACAGCATCGTCGTGCCCAACGTCGGCCGGCTGGAGGACCAGCTCGACCTGATGCAGGCGCGCGCGGAGACCATGGACGTCTCCGCCTGGAAGGTCTACACGCCCTACTCGGGCGAGATCGGCCGCGGCTGGTTCCTCGACGACGAGGACTACGGCATCCCGTTCATCGAGAAAGCGCGCGAGCTGGGCGGAAAGCTGATCTGCGCGCACAAAGGCCTGCCGCTCTTCGGCTTCGACCCCGAGTACGCGTCGCCGCGCGACATGGGCGTCGTCGCCGCCGCCTACCCCGACATGAGCTTCGTCGCCTACCACTCCGGCTTCGACCCGAACAACCTCGGCGCGGAGGGCCCCTACAACCCCGACAGCCCCAGCGGCGTCGACCGCCTGATTAAGAGCCTGGAGGACAACGGCGTCGCGCCGAACAGCAACGTCTACGCCGAGCTGGGGTCGACCTGGCGCAGCATCATGAGCGACCCCACGCAGGCGGCGCACGTCCTCGGCAAGCTGCTCAAGTACGTCGGCGAGGACAACGTCCTCTGGGGCACGGACTGCATCTGGTACGGCGCGCCGCAGCCCCAGATCGTCGCCTTCCGCGCCTTCCAGATCGACCCCCAGCTCGCCCAGCAGCACGGCTACCCGGAGCTCACGCCCGAGGTCAAGGCCAAGGTCTTCGGCCTCAACGCCGCGCGCCTCTATGGCATCGACGCCGAGGCCCAGCGCTGCGCCATCCAGCGCGACGCCGTGGAAGACCTGCGCGAGACCTATCGAGAGCTGGAGCCGGACACCCACGAACTGCGCTGGGCGCCGCACATGCCCATCAGCCGTCGCGGGGTGCTCCGCCACTTCGCCCAGAACGGCGGATCTTGGAGTCCTTGGCGATAGCCATACAACTGAGTCCTAACCGCGCCTGCCTGCCCGCCTCTGGCGGGGAGCCCCTGGCGATAGGCGTCCGCCCGCGAGGGCGACCAACGCTGGACCTCGCGCCCCCGCGAGGGCGACCAACGCTGCCTGCCACTCGAGCCGCGTAGGGACAGACCTTTCCCGCCGCAGGCGGGTCCCCC
>JBBDNH010000259.1:0-2626 GCA_040877745.1 Dehalococcoidia bacterium | reverse complement strand
TCCGCCGCCGCCGCGAGCGTCTCCTCCACCTCGCGCTCCATGTGCGCGAACGAGAGGAAGCACGCCTCGAACTGCGACGGCGGCAGGTACACCCCGCGGTCCAGCATCGCGCGGAAGTAGCGGGCGTAGCGCTCGGCGTCCGAGCGCTTGGCGCTGGCGTAGTCGGTCACCTCGCCGTCCGTGAAGAAGAGCGTGAACATCGAGCCCACGCGGTTCAGCCGCGCGTCTACCTCCGCCCGCCGCGCCAGCGACAGCAGCCCGTCCGTCAGCTTCGCGGTCAGCGCGTCCAGCGCGCCGTACGCCCCGACCCCGCCGGCTTCGCCTTCGCTCGTGAGGATGCGTAGCGTCACGATGCCCGCGGCCATGGCCATCGGGTTGCCGGAGAGCGTGCCCGCTTGATACACCGCGCCGCGCGGCGCAACCAGCTCCATGATCTCGCGCCGGCCGCCGTACGCGCCCACCGGCAGCCCGCCACCGATGATCTTGCCCAGGCAGGTCAGGTCAGGCGCCACGCCATAGAGCGCCTGCGCGCCGCCGGGCCCGACGCGGAAGCCGGTCACCACTTCGTCGAAGACGAGCAGCGCGGCGAACTCACTGGTGAGGGCGCGCAGCCCCTGCAGGAAGCCGTCCGCCGGCGGCACCACGCCCATGTTCGCGGCCACCGGCTCCACGATCACGCAGGCAATCTCGTCCGGGTGCGCCTCGAAGAGCGCTCGGACGGCGGCGAGGTCGTTGTACGGAGCGAGCAGCGTCAGCTCCGCGAACGCCTTCGGCACGCCGGGGCTGTCCGGCAGCCCCAGCGTCGCGACGCCGGAGCCGGCCCGCGCCAGCAGGCCATCCGCGTGGCCGTGGTAGCCGCCCTCGAACTTCACGATGCGGTCGCGGCCGGTGAACGCCCGCGCCAGCCGCAGCGCGGACATCGTCGCCTCTGTGCCCGAGTTGACGAAGCGCACCAGCTCGATCGATGGCATCGCGTCGACGACCAGACGCGCCATCTCGGCCTCCAGCTCCGTCGGCGCGCCGAAGCTCGTGCCGCGCTCGGCGGCGCGCTGTAGGACCTCGACCACGGCCGGGTGCGCGTGGCCGAGGATCAGCGGCCCCCATGAGGAGACGTAGTCGATGTACTCGTTGCCGTCGACATCGAACAGGCGCGGCCCGCTCCCGTACGCGAAGACGACCGGCTCCCCGCCGACGGCCTGGAACGCGCGCACGGGGCTGTTCACGCCGCCCGGCATCAGCTGTCGGGACGCGTCGAAGATCTCGCGGGAGCGGTCGTGCTTCTTAGCCACAGATGAACACAGATTGGCACAGATGCCGGAGAGAAGCGAGCCAGAAGCTAGCGAAACCTCTTCTTAGCCACAGATGAACCCAGATAAACACCGATGATCCAAGACGCTGCTAGGGGCCGTGCTCGTGAAGCGAAGCTCACCGATGCAGAGGGGAGATTCCTCGCTTCGCTCGGAATGACAAAGGTCTCACCACCTTCACGCCGCGCCACTTCGCCATCTGTGATTATCTGTGTTCATCTGTGGCCATCCACCCGGCTCTATCGGTGTCCATCTGTGTTCATCTGTGGCCATCCACCTTCCGGGCCACCAGACACAGCCGGTGGACCGTGAACGAGAACCCGTGCCGGCGCACCACGTCGTTGACGAGGCCCGCATCCGCCGCCGGGTCGTAGCCGTCGAGCACAGGCGTTGTCTCCAGCCTGAACTCGAGCGCCTCGCGGGAGGCGAAGTGCTCGCCGCAGACGTAGCTCTCCGCCACGAGCACCTCCAGCCCAAAGCGACGGTAGAGCGCGCTCATCGTCTCCAGGCGCGGCTCGCCCGTCGCGAACGCGGCATGCATCTGGCTGCGCTCGCCGAACGCCTCGTCCAGCTCCAGGCCGTTTTGCTCGCCGATGCTGATCTCCAGCGCCAGGCCGCCGAGGGCCAGCACGCGCATCCCCTCGCGCATGAACGTCTCGTCGTAGCTGAACGGCCCGCGACGGTTGATCAACGCATCAACCGCGCCGTCGCGCATGGGTATACGGCGGCCGTCCGCGAGCAGCAGGTCGACGTTCGCGGCGCCCACCTCGGACCGGCGCTGAGCGCCGTGCCACAGCCTGCGCGCCGCGTAATCGAACCCGACCGCGCGCCGGACATGCGGCGCCACCTCGCGCATCAGCCAGCCGGCGTCCCCCGTGCCGATGTCGACCACCGTGTCGCGCGACCCGATGTGCTGCTGGACGAGCTCGGTGAAACGCTCCTCGCCGCTCGCTCCGTCCCGGCGCGGCATCAGGCGCTCGTTCGCGTCCGCGCCGTACTTCGCCTGCCACTCGTCGACGTGATCATAGAGGTGACTCGTGGAGCGCGACCAATCAGCCATGGCCTACGCCTCCAGCAGCTCCGGCAGCTCCGCCAGCGAGCTCACGCGGTCGGGCGGCGGGTCGAGGTCGTCCGGCCAGGCGAAGCCGTGGCGATCGATCCAGACGGCGCGCAGTCCGGCGTGGCGCGCCCCTTCCACGTCCTGGTATGGCGTGTCGCCGACGTACGCCGCCTCCGCAGCCTCGATGCCCAGCCGCGCGCACGTCTCGTGGAAGACGGAGACGTGCGGCTTGTACGCGCGCACCTCCTCGGAAGACAGG
>JBBDNH010000258.1:0-2668 GCA_040877745.1 Dehalococcoidia bacterium | reverse complement strand
TCTCCGAAGGCCTGCGCTGGGCGACCGAGGTCTACCACGCGCTCGGCAAGCTGGTCCACGAACGCGGCCTGCCCACGACGGTCGGCGACGAAGGCGGCTTTGCGCCGCCCGGCCTCGCGAACGACGAAGCCGTCCGCATGGTCACCCAGGCGATCGAAGCGGCAGGCTACCGCCCGGGCGACGACGTCGCCATCGCGCTCGATCCTGCGACGAGCGAGCTCTATGTCGGCGGCTCGTACGAGCTCGCTCGCGAGGGCAAGACGCTCTCCTCGGAGCAGCTCGCCGGCCTCTGGAGCGACTGGTGCGACGCGTACCCCATCGTCAGCATCGAGGATGGCATGGCGGAGGACGACTGGGCCGGTTGGAGCGCGCTCACCAGCCGCCTCGGCGAACGCATCCAGCTCGTCGGCGACGACGTGTTCGTGACCAACGTCGAGCGCATCGAGCGCGGCATCAGGGAGCGCGCCGCGAACGCGGTGCTGATCAAGCTCAACCAGATCGGCACGCTTACCGAGACCATCGCAGCCATCGCCGCCGCGCGCGCCGCCGGCTGGGGCGCCGTGATCAGCCATCGCAGCGGGGAGACCGAGGACACCACGATCGCGGACCTCGCCGTCGCGACCGGCGTCGGTCAGATCAAGACCGGCGCGCCGGCGCGCAGCGAACGCACGGCCAAGTACAACCACCTCCTGCGCATCGAGGAGGAGCTGGGCACGTCCGCAACGTATGCCGGCCGGGCCGCGCTTGGGCGATAGGGTAGAATAGAGCCAGATGCTGACCGCCTACATCAACGCTGCCATGGCCCGCGCTCGCTACAAGATCCTCGAGAGCGGCGAGTACTTCGGTGAAATCCCAGGCCTGCGGGGCGTATGGGCGAACGCGAAGACGCTGGAGGCCTGCCGGACCGACCTCCAAGAGGTGCTTGAGGACTGGCTTGTGCTCAAGCTTCGTGACGGCGACCGAATCCCCCGCATGGGGCGGGTACAGGTGGCGCGCGCCTTGGCTTAGCCCGTGCGTCCGCTCTCCCGCCGCGAACTCATCCGGCGCTTTAGGAAGCTCGGCTTTGAGGGGCCGCAGTCTGGAGGCAGGCACGACTTCATGAAGCGTGGTGAGTTGAAGGTGCATATCCCTAACCCTCACGGGCGTCAGATCACGGTCGCTCTCCAGCGGGAGGTTATGCGGCAGGCTGGCGTCACTCAGGAGGAGTGGGAGAACGCATAGTCGCAGGCCAAGAACCGCTCAAGGAGGAGCAGCCATGCCACGATTCGTCTTCGCCGCCCTGGTCCTGAGCCTGCTGATCGGCTTCGCTGCTTCCCCGGCCTCAGCCACGGCGCCCGGCCAGAATGGCAAGCTCGCCTTCGTCAGCGACCGTGGCGGCAACAACGACATCTACATCATGAACCCCGACGGCAGCGGCCAGACGAACATCACCAGCCACTCCGCCAACGACGGCGCTCCGGCGTGGTCCCCGGACGGCTCCAAGATCGCCTTCGCGAGCAACCGGGCCGGCAATTTCGAGGTCTACCTGATGAACCTGGACGGCAGCGAGGTCACGCGTCTTACGAACAACCCCGCCGGCGACAGCCCACGGGCCTGGTCGCCCGACGGCACCAAGATCGCCATCTCCACGAACCGCGACGACAACTTCGAGGTCTACGTCATCGACGCGGACGGCGGCAATCCCACGAACGTCAGCAACAACCCCGCGTTCGACTCGCGGCCCGCGTGGTCGCCCGACGGTACCAAGCTCGCCTTCCGCAGCGACCGCGACGGCAACCTCGAGATCTACACGGCCAATATCGATGGCAGCGGCCAGACCAGGCTCACTAACAACCCCGCCTTCGACGCCGACCCAAGCTGGTCACCGGACGGCACGAAAATCGCCTTCGAATCGGACCGCGACGGTGACTTCGAGGTGTGGGTCATGAACGCGAACGGCAGCGCGCCGGTGCAGCTAACGGAGAACACGGCATTCTTCGACTCCACGCCCGTCTGGTCGCCCGATGGAACCAAGATCGCCTTCGAGAGCACCCGAGACGGCAACGAGGAAGTCTATGTCATGAGCGCCGACGGCACCGGCCAGACCAACCTCAGCGACAGCATGGCCACTGATGAGGAGGTCGACTGGCAGCCCGTTCCGGATTCCGGCGGCGCCGGCGACGTCGACTGCAACGGCATCGTGAACGCCGTCGATGCGGCGCTCGTCCTGCAGTACCAGGCGGGGCTGCTCGCCGGCCTGCCGTGCCTGGCCAAGGCGAACGTCAACGGCGACGGCAGCGTCAACAGCGTCGACGCCGTGCTCATCCTGCAGTTCATCGCCGGCCTGCTGCCCACGCTCCCGCCCTAGCGCGTTCGGTACTGCTATCCTCGCCTTTCGAACGACGCCCGGCTAGTGTAATTCGTCGTCCGGCGCGCTATCCTGGTCCGTGAGATGGGACGAGGACGGCCGCGACACCAGGATATCCTCACGCCGCGCGAGTGGGAGGTGGCCGCGCTCGTCCGGCGCGGCTACAGCAACCGCGAGATCGGCGGCCGGCTCGGCATCACCTTCGCCGGCGCCAAGTACCACGTCTCGGAGATCATCGGCAAGCTGGGTGTGCAGAGCCGGCAGGAGGCCGCGACGCTCCTGAGCGCTGGCGACGGCGTGATCGTCCAGGCGGGCGACTGG
>JBBDNH010000257.1:0-2675 GCA_040877745.1 Dehalococcoidia bacterium | reverse complement strand
CTCGTTCCAGGCGAGGACACTGTCCGAGCGGATCATGCTAAGCGTGGTTCGCAGGGTTCGGCCGGCGATCCGTGCGGTATTGGAATGAGCGCGGCGCGAGAAGAGCGTGAGGCTCTTTAGGACTCTGCCGGGACGAACTTCATCGAGAGGGAGTTCACGCAGTGGCGGGTGCTCTTCGGCGTGAGACCC
Source organism: Dehalococcoidia bacterium (assembly GCA_040877745.1). Classification (GTDB taxonomy): domain Bacteria; phylum Chloroflexota; class Dehalococcoidia; order DSTF01; family RBG-16-68-14; genus JBBDNH01. The sequence continues at coordinate 2,486 of JBBDNH010000257.1, read as the reverse complement.
TCGCCGACGAAGACGTGGCCGAGGTGGCCGCCGCAGTTGGCGCATTCGATCTCGGTGCGCACGCCGTCCGGGTCCGCGAGCCGGCGCACCGCGCCCTCGATCTCAGCATCGAACGCGGGCCAGCCGCAGTGCGCGTCGAACTTGTCGTCGGAGCGATAGAGCGGAGCGTCGCACCGCCGGCAGACGAAGGTACCGGGTTCGTAGAAGTCGTCGTACTCGCCGCTGAAGGGCGGTTCCGTGCCCTTCTGCTCGATGATATGCCGCTCCTGGGGTGAGAGCGCGTTGTATTGGGCCTCAGACATCATGCTGCGATCATACCGTGTCAGGGCATCGCTCGCCTGGCAGCGACGTGCTTCGCTCAGCCGAACCGGCTAGGCCAGCTCCGCCTGCAGGGTGATCTCGGGACCACCTCGCAGAGCGTTCGAGACCGGACAGCTCTGCTCTGCCGCTCGGGCGATCTCGTCGAACGTGTCCGCATCAACGCCGTCTACCTTGCCGCGGACCTGCAGGTCAGACCCCGTGATCTTGAGCCCGCCCTCCACGCGTTCCAACGAAACCTCGGCGCTCACCTCCAGGCGCTCCGGCGGCGTCCCGTTGCGCGAAAGCGCGGCCGACAGCGCCATCGCGTAGCAGCTGGCGTGCGCCGCCGCGATCAGCTCCTCCGGGCTCGTGGTGCCCTGGCCACCCTCCGTGCGACGCTTGAGCGTGATCTCTTGTTCGGGGAACGCGCCGCTCGCCACCGTCACGCGGCCCGCTCCTTCCGAGACCGACCCCTCCCACACTACGTTCGCCTTGTCCTTGTTCAGCGCCATCGTACGCACCTCCTTGGCTAATCGAGCGTTCGGCCTCAGCATAGCTCACACACGGACGCTCGCAGCAGCAGGCGCGCCGAAAGGACGAACCTCCTTGCGATCGACTGAATTGTGAACGGCACGTCCAAGTCACCGGCGCTGTAGTCGTGGCCGTCGAATCGATCCATGGACTGTATGCACACCGCTCGATAGAATGCACCGCCGGCCCCGGTGATGGCACAACGATCCATCTGAGCGCAGGGAGGGAATACGCCGGGGACCACGAGCCGCCGTACCGCGACGGCTCGCTCCTTCCTGCGCTGCTTTGCGTGTGAGGGAGGGTTTCGTGGTCGCGCAATCGCAGGTTCTTCCTGTTCCGCCAGAGTTCTCGTTCGAGTGGGAGTCGCCGGAGGAGGCCGCCCGTTTCTGGACGGCCGACCTCATGCACTGGCCGAACGGCATCTCGTTGCTCGCCGCGACGATGGACATGCCGGCCTTCGGACGCGGGCTGAACAAGGCCGCCGAGGAGCTCTGCATGCCGTTCTCGCGCGCCGACTTCAAGTACGTTCGCGGCTACGTCTACAACGGCTTCGAGCCCTACTCGTACGATCCGGCCGAGATGCAGCAGCGCATGGGCCAGATGCAGGAGCGCATGATGCAGCACGTGCCCGGGCTGCTGGAACGCTGGCGCACCTCCTACGAGCCTGAGGTGCGCTCGATCAACGACGATACGCTGCACGGCGACTACGCCGCGCTCGGCGACAACGACCTGGGCGACCTGCTCCAAAAGCTCGTCGAGAAGCGCGAGCGCGAGGGCGAGCTGCACTTCCTCGCCGTCTTCCCGGCCATGGGCGCCGTGATGTTCTACGAGGAGCTCTACAGCCAGTTCGTCGGCCCGCCCAAGGCCGGCGAGCACCTGCAGCTCCTGCAGGGCTTCCCGAACAAGAGCGTCGAGACGGACACCGGCATCTGGCGCCTGGCCATGGAGGCGCGCAAGCGGCCCGAGGTGATGCGCATCATCGAGCAGACGTCACCGGCGCAGGCCCACGGCGCGCTCGCCGCAAGCGACGAAGGCCGCGCGTTCCACGATGCCGTCGATGAGTACCTCGGCATGTACGGCTGGCGCAGCAACGAGCTCGACGTCGGCGAACCGACGTGGAAGGAAGACCCGACGCAGGTCTACAGCCTGATCCGCCAGTACGCCTCCCGCGACGACTACAACCCGGAGGAGGAGATGAAGGCGCTGGCGGCCGCGCGCGAAGCCCGCCAGAAGCTTGTCCTGGAGCGCGTGCCGAGCGAGCAGGCCGGCATGTTCGGCCAGGTGCTGGCGGGCGCGCAGCAGTACCTGCCCATCCAGGAGGACCACAACTTCTGGATCGACCAGCAGGGCGTCGCCGTCGAGCGCGTGCCGGCCCTCGAGGCCGGCCGCCGGCTCGTCGCTGCGGGGCGGATCGGCGGCGCAGCCGACGTCTTCTCCCTCGCATACGAAGAGCTGCAGGACGCGCTCCGAGGTGGCAGCGGCGATCTCAGGGAGCTGGTCGCGCGGCGCCGCCGCGGGCGACAGGAGAACCGCGCGATGACGCCGCCGCCTGCCGTCGGCACGCCGCCGCTGGAAGACCCGCTCGCGGACAATCCAATGCTGACCAAGTTCTTCGGGGCGCCGTTGGAGCAGGGCCCCGACCCGCGGGTGATCAG
>JBBDNH010000256.1:12833-14877 GCA_040877745.1 Dehalococcoidia bacterium | reverse complement strand
GGAGATGAGCGCGTCGCGGACGCCGTTCGGGTCCGCCGAGTCGTTGATCCAGAGCTTGAGCGTGGCATGGCGGCCATCGTAGTCGAGCAGCGCAACGTCGACCACGGACGGGTTCTCGTTCACCGAGCCGTCGACCGCCTTGAGGTCGAGCGATCCACCCTTGCTGCTCACGCCCAGGCGCAGGCAGCGCGCCGCGGCGATGTTCGCGTCGGGCTGAGGCGCGGGCGGCTCGTCGTCGTCCTGCGGCTCGCCGGCGCCCTCCGGGGCGTCGTCGCCTGCGTAGGGCTCGGTCGCCGCGATCGGCTGCTCGCTGTACGCGGACTCGTACGCCTGCGACGGTTCCTGCGGGGCGGGCTGGGCCGGCTGCGGCAGGACCTGCGTGGGAGCGGGTACCGCGTGCAGCTGCGGCGAGCCCGGTGAGGCTGCGATGCCCCACGAGCCGCTGAGCTGATCACGAGCGCGGGCCATGGCCGACTCCATCTCGCGGACGGCTTCGCCAAGCTGGGCGAACTGAGCGACATTGGCGCGGATGATCGACACCGAACGGCCGGCCTGGAGTAGGGCCGAATCGAGCGTTGTGAGCGCCTCGTCCAGTTCGTTCGTCAGGCTGGATACATCCAGGTTGTGCGCTTCCTGAGCCATGCGGAGCCTCCTTGCGTAAGGGCGCTATCGGATCGCCCAATCGGGCGTCGTTCGCGTCGATTATCGACCTGAGCGTAGGGGGACGGCTATAGGGGCGCGCCCTGCTTCGCGAGGTCGCGTCCCCTATCCGGCGGCTTCGCTCGACGCTTCGCGGCCGCGCCTGCTACTATGGGCAGCAGTCCGTTCTGGGAGGGACGCCGTGGAGACGGAGATCTACCAGTCAGACCCCTTCACCGCGAAGAAGGAGAGCCTGCTGTCCTCGTTCACCAGCGACTACCGGTTCGAGAAGGGCGACGAGCTCTACATCCATCAGGGCGAAGGCCGGTCGATCAAGGTGCGGCTCATCGACGTCCGTGTGCACGTACAGGACAGCGGCAAGCTCACTCGCGAGCTGCTGGCGCTGAAGCTGTAGGAGGTCCCATGCCGCCGACGCCGGAGCAAGAAGCGATCATCAAGGAAGAAAAGCTCGCCATCATGTCGACGGTGCGTCGGAACGGCGGCGCGCAGCTGACGCCGGTCAACTACGTCTATAAGGACGGCCGCATCCTCGTCTCCACGACGCGCGACCGTATGAAGTACCACAACGTGAAGCGCAACCCGCTCGTCTCGCTCTGCATCGTCCGCGCGGAAGGCCGGCCATACGTCACGGTATACGGCAAGGCGCGGATCGAGGAGGACGACATTGTGGAGGGCACCGCGGAGATCTTCAAGACGCTCTCCGGCCGTGAGTTGCCTGACAACTTCGAAGAGGGCCTGCGCCAGCAGAAGCGCATCCTCATCATCGTCGAGCCGGAGCGGTTCGCGCCCTAGGAGGACGTTGTGCCAGACGACATCGGACTGTTCGAAGCGATCTATACCCAGCGCGCGATCCGCCGGCTGAAGCCCGACCCCGTCTCCGACGAGCTCGTACACAAGCTGATCGAGGCGGCGACCAAGGCGCCCAACGGCGGCGCTACCGAGCCGTGGGCGTTCCTCGTCGTGCGAGACGCTGCGGCGAAGAAGCAGATCGGCGCGTGGTACCTGGACGCCTGGAACAACACGTACGGCCGGATGTCGGACCAGGACCGGGAGCGCGCCGGCGAGCGCTTCGGCAAGCTCTTCGCCAACGCGGCCTCGCTCGCCGGGCGTATCGCGGAGGCGCCGGTGTGGATCATCGTCTGCGCGCGCGGCGTGCAACCGGGCTCCAACCCGGGCGCGGGATTCTACGGCTCGGTCTACCCAGCCGTCCAGAACCTGCTCCTTGCCGCGCGCGGCCTGGGCCTGGGCGCCACGCTGACCACGCTCCACAAGCTCCATGAGACGGAGGTGAAGGAGCTCCTGGGCATTCCCGCAGACGTCGAGACCGTGGCGCTGATCCCGATCGGGCACCCGCGCGGCAAGTACGGCCCCACCACGCGCCGCC
>JBBDNH010000256.1:0-12733 GCA_040877745.1 Dehalococcoidia bacterium | reverse complement strand
CTGTCGAGGAGGTCACCCACTACGAGCGCTGGGGCGGCCAGAAGACCTAGCAGCTTGCTCTAGAGCTGACTCCAGAGGCTCCGCCGCCTGCGGCAAGTACGGCCCCACCACGCGCCGCCCTGTCGAGGAGGTCACCCACTACGAGCGCTGGGGCGGCCAGAAGACCTAGCAGCTCGCTCTAGAGCTGACTCCAGAGGCTCCGCCGCCTGCGGCAGTGCGGGCAGAGCGCGCCGCGCACGCGCACGGTGGCGCCGGCGCGTTGTATGTCGATGTCGCGCTGCTCTAGGTGGCCAACGCAGAAGAGGCCACGACACTTCGAGCACTGGCCGGCGGGCGCTTCGGCGCACTCCGGGTCGCCGCAGAGCCGGCGTTCGTTTCGTTCGTCCACCACGGCCTTGTACGCGACGTGACGCTCTAGGTCGCCCTTCTTCCTCTGGCACATCTTCCGGCTGCAGATCTCCTGGCCGTCGTTGTGGCGATCGCCGTGCTGGTCACAGAAGCTGCCGCCGCAGTACTGGCAGACGGCGATGCCCGGCAGGCGGCACTTGCGCAGGAAGCTGGATGTCTCGCAGGCGGATACCACGCTAACTCTTCCTTTCGGACGCCCACATTCTCGTACAGCGCGGGCCCGTTCGCAACTGCGCTGCCGCCTCCGGGCGACGTCCCGGTTCGCTAGCAACCCGCTCGATGTAGGAAAAAAACTGCACACCTTAGGGTTCGATCCCGACCGCTGCTTGGGGGAACACCGGATAGGTTGCCGGCCCCGAACGCCCCGATACTGGACTCGACAGGAACGCCCCTTCCGCCTCCGGCCCAGCGCTGGAGGCGATTGCTTGACGAGGTGCCATTTGCCGCAACCGCAGCCGAAAAAGACACCCCGAACCAAGACTTCGACCTCCAAGCCCGCACGAAAGGCGAGTCCGCAGCCAGCGACGTCGTCCGCGGAAACGACATCCAACCCACAGCATGAACTGAGCGAGGACCTGTCGCAGGTCGTCCAGGATTACATGCCGCTGGTGAGGCATGCGGTGAACCGCATCGCCGTCGGCTCATCCAGCGCCGGCATTCTCCAGTACGAGGACATGCTCAGCTGCGGCGTCCAGGGCCTGATCGAGGCCTATCACGCCTACGACCCGAACCGCGGCGCCAAGTTCTCCACGTATGCGCTGCCCCGTATCCGCGGCGCCATCCTGGATGCGCTGCGAGCCGCGCACCCGCTGCCGCGCTCGCTCCAGAAGTTCTCCAGCGACATGGATCAGGCGAGCGCGTCGCTCAACACCAGCCTGGGACGTTCGCCCACGAGGGCCGAGGTGGCGAAGGAGATGGGCCTGTCGCAGCAGGACTTCCTGGCGACGCTGCGCACCAGCAGCATCCGCGTCGTTTCGCTCGACGGCCTGGCGGAAACATCGATGAACGGCAGCACCGAGAAACTCTGGGAGATGGCGGACGAGGACCCGACGATTGACCCCGATTTCCGAGCGCAAGACACCATGGTCCGCCGGCTCCTGCACGACGCGGTCGAGCTGCTGCCCGACCGCGAGCGCACGATCGTCCATCTCTACTACATGCGGGCGCACTCGCTGAAGAGCATCGGGAAGCAGCTCGGCATCTCGGAATCGCGAGCGTCGCAGCTGCGCCACCGTGCGATCCGCCGGCTCCGCAGCGCGCTGAACGAAGAGCTGCGCGACGCCGCCTAGCACCCCTCCAGAAATCGGGACATCGCGTACGCCCTCGTAGGGCGCTCCCCGAAGGTGCCCGGCGCACGCCGGGGCTAAGCTGTCCCCATGACCGAACGACGCCAACCGGCCGTCGCCCTGCTGGGCGAGGGCGAGACAGCCCGGCGCTGGGCAAGCGCCTTGCGCAGCGGCGCAACGCTGCGACCGTACCCGGACGAGCTCCCCGGCGGCATCGACGCGCTCGTGCTTGTCGCCGGCGCGCACGACCCGTTCGCCCGGGCGAAAGAGGCGCTGTCCGCGGGTGTGCATGTGCTCTTCGCGACGCCGTTCCTCCTCAGTCCGTGGCAGGCAGGCATCCTGGATGCGCTGAGCCGCCGGCAGGGCCGAATCCTGCGCTTCCTGGAGCCATTTCAGTACGGTAGGGGGTTTCGCTTCCTGAGGCGGCTCCTAGAGGGACGAGAGCCGTTCTGGCGGCCGCTGTATCTGCGTACACTCTGCCTTGCAATGCCCGAAGGCGGCGCGCGCATCGACGAGCTGGCGACGCAGGAGCTGGCAGTCTGCGATGCGCTGCTGGACGGCGAGCCGCAGCACGTCACGGCGTCGGCGGCCCGGCGAGACGAGGTAGGCGAGGTGTGCGCGGCGTTTCTGGCCGTGCAGTATGCGGACGGCCCTCTGGTGCAGTGCACGATCAGCGTCGCTGAGGCGCCGGGCGTGCGGCAGCTGGTGGCCGTCATGGCCGAACGCACGGTGATCATGGACGAGCTCGATCCGGTCGCTCCGCTGCGCATCCTGGGCAGCGACGAGGCGGCGTCGCACGATGATCTCCTTCACGCCACGACGTGTGGTCAGGAGGGCGACGTCGCAGACGCTGTGGTCGCAGAGGCGAAGCGCTTCGTGGGCGCGGTCGTCGACGACGACATCTCGATGTCCAACAGTGAGCGCTGGACGCGCGTCGCGGGGCTGTGGTGGGCGGCCCGCCAATCGATGAGCTTCGGCGGGCCGGTGGACGTGCCGTCGATGCCGCTGTACTCAGGGCAAACGACACCGCCGCCCCTCAGAGTGATCGAGGGCGGCGGTAAGACCGCCGGCGCGACCCGTTCGAGGCCGGCGCTGACGGTGGTCGCAAACTAGCTGGCTACTCGGTTCCTTCTTCGTGCGCCGGCACCGGCGTAGCAGGGCCCTCAGTCTTGGGGCCGTTCTCGCTTTCGCGATTGAGCAGTTCCTGGCGCAGCACGGTGATGTCCATCGGCGCTGAGATGCCGATCTTGACCCGGTCGCGCTCCACGCCAAGCACGCGCACGTAGATATTGCCCGAGATGACGATTCCCTGGTCGATCTTCCGCGTGAGCACAAGCATCTGCTTCTCCTTGCGTACCGGCTGTCACATCGGGCCTTGGCCGCTGGGTTCGCCAACGTGGCCGCTGTGAAGTCGATGCGTGCGGCGGGAACAAACAGCTCCTCTGCCGGCGCTTCGCTTGTATAGTTATCGGCAGCGTGATGCGGGAACGCGAGAGGGGGCGAGTCTTCCGATTGGCGGAAGCTGCGGTCGCTATCGAGGCGCCAGGGCGGGCCGGCGCAGGGCCTGGCCCACGCGCGCCACGAGCGCCGCGGGGCTGAACGGCTTCGTGATGGTGTCAACCGCACCGGCTTCCTGCGAGGCGCGCTGATCCGGGTGGTGGGGCAGGCCCGTCAGAAACAGCACCTGGGCATGAGCGGTAGCTGGGTCCGCCTTCAACCGGCGGCACACGTCCAGGCCGTTCACTCGCGGCAGCGCGATGTCGAGGAGGACGAGGTCCGGGCGTTCGCGCTGGGCGATGCTGAGCGCGCTCACGCCGTCCGGCGCCTCCAGCAGGCGGTAGCCTGAGCTCTCCAGCGTTGCTCGCACGAGGGCCCGAATGGCCGGTTCGTCGTCGACCACCAGAATGGTGTTCATGCGGGATGTCTCCGGTCGTGCCGGCCCCGAGCCGGGGTGGGCGTTAGGCGTCAGACTGTGCCTGACGGAGCGAAGGCCAATCGAAGGTCTGGGCGTCCTCAGCCGGCCCGAGGTCGAGCTGGCTGAGCGGCGGCTGCAGGGTCACCTTGGCCACGCGCAGGACGTCGCGGGCCGTCTCCTCGACGCCCACATCGCGGCAAGCGCAGTAGGCGGCGAAGATGGCGCGGTCGAGGAGCCGTAGGCCCTGGCGGTTCAGCTCCACCTCGTGCTTGCGGCGCAGGCCGAGCAGCCGTTCGAGGCGCTGCAGGTATACGCTGCGCAACGAGTCTGGGTCTGATTCGGTGATGATCGGTTCGGCGATGTGCGTCGTTTCCATGACGTCCCTACTCAGCATCCTGTTCTCGTGCTAGCTGGCCCGCTGCTCGGTTTCCAGCAAGTCCGGCGGCGCGTCCAGGCCGACCAGGCCCTTGCGCAGGGCGTAGCGGATCAGGTCGGTGCGGTTGCGCGCGTGGAGCTTGCTCATGATGTGCGCCTTGTGAGCTTCGACGGTCTTGACGCTGATGAACAGCTCCTGGGCGATGCGCTGGTTCGAGTAGCCCTCCGCGATGAGCTGCAGGACCTCGCGCTCGCGGCTGGTGAGCAGCTCGTAGCCGGCCTTGCCGTCTTCCTTCTTGGCCTGCCACATGTACTGGTTCACGGCGTCGCCGTCCGAGATGGCAGAGCTGAAGTACGTATTGCCTCGATGCACGGCCTGGATGCCGAGCAGTAGCTCTTCGGTGTCCGACTTCTTGACCACGTAGCCGGAGGCGCCGGCGCGCAGGGCGGCGATGATCTGCTCATCCTCCATGTAGCCCGTGAGGATGAGCACGCGGCTCTTCGGCGCGCGTTTGCGGATCTGTCGGGTCGCCTCCAGGCCGTTGAGGCCGGGCATCACCATGTCCATCAGGACGACGTCCGGCATCAGCTTCTCAGTTGCCGAGACGGCTTCGCGGCCGCTCGAGGCGTCTCCGACGACCTCGAGTTCGGGGTGCGCCTCCAGCAGCTGGCGAAGGGCCTGCCGCAGGATGGCGTGGTCGTCTGCGATGAGGACGCGGATGCGCTGTCCGCCGGCGCGGGTCCATCCCGGACGGGCGGCCGCGTCTCGCGCGCGGGTCGTCGAGGTCTTGGCGGGGTCACTGGCCTGCATGAGTCGCGCTCCTTCGCTGTGTCATCGTGGCCGTTGGTGGGGGCCCTTTCGGCGAACCTACCATAACGGCCTTCTGCGGACAAGCTGGCGGCCTGCCGCCGTCCCGGCTCCCTATACGAAGGAGCGTTCCCCTTCCCTGGACGCTTGTTCCAGGGCTCGAGGCGGGCGGCTGCGGTCCAGCTCCTCGTAATCGGCTACGGCCTCGGCAATCTCCAGCCCCGATGGATACGTCCTGCGGGCGCCGCAACGGCGGCAGACGCCTGATATCGACTCCCAGGTGGGCTCTCCGAGAACCCAGCGGTGGATGCAGGCGCTGGCGTGTCGTCGTTGTTCCATGGCCGTTCCTTTCCTTCCCAGACCTATACGGGTTGGCCTGGAGAAGATGAGAGCATCGTACGGGAAGGCCGGTTCCATCTCCATTAGGGAACACCCTGATAGATGGGACGTGCGGGCCCCTAGTTTCACGGGGCGATCGGGTGAGATCCGCGCGAGTGGACGTTGTTCAGGGTACTGACGAGTGGGGATTCAGGGGAGCGTTGAGAAGAGCAAGCGGCGAAGCGCCTCGGCGGGGACAGAGGCGCTTCGCCGCAAGAGGCTGTTCGAAGTGTCTGCTAGAGCCGGATCTTGCCGTGCGAGGGCTGGCGGCGGCGCTGCCGGTGGCCGTTCGCCTCCTCTTCAAGCAGCTCGATCGGCGGCGTGGAGACGGCCTCGAATACGTACCCGCACGAAAGGCAGGTGCTGTATTCGCCGTACCAGTCGCGCTCCGGGATCATCGAGCCGCGGCAGCGTGGGCAGTTACGAGGCAGCACAAACTTCACCATCAGGCATCCTTCCTCAATTCAACAGTGCCTCAGTCTGAGCCTCTCGGCTGCCTCCGGGGTTAGCTGTCGGGTTCGGGCTGAAAGGCGCTCGCCCTATGTCGCATCTGGCGACAATTCACCCCAGTTTGTGGGTCCCCCGGTCCGCGTGGCGGATTCGGCAGTCCCGCCTTCCGGCGGGAGTGGGCCACCGCATTCGATGACCCGTGATTGTGATTACTATAACAGAGTACCAGCTTTTCCAAGGATGTCAAGGGGTTGGCCGGAATCTTTACACGGTTACCCCTAGTTCTTGGGTGTCGATGGCCCATGGCCTATAATCCAGGGGCCGCGTATCTGAGTTGAGGGAGGATGAACGTGCTGGGAATCAAGCGCATCGACCACGTCTGCATGGTGGTGGCGAAGCTGGAGGACCGCGTGCCGATGCTGTCGGAGCTGTTCGGCTTCAAGATCGCGGGACGCTTCGAAAACCCTAACGCCGGATACAACGGCGTCATTCTCGATATCCCGGGCGGCGGCGCCCAGTGGGAGCTGTTGGAGCCGCTGGGCGACGACAGCTTCCTGGTGCGCTTCCTGAAGGAGCGCGGGCCCGGCCTGCACCACGTGACGTTCGAGGTGGAGAGCATCGACGCGGCGACCAAGGCGATGCGCCAGTTCGGGTACGAGCCCTTCGGCGAACGCAGCCACGACCGATACAAGGAAGTCTACCTGCACCCGCGCGACTCCGGCGGCGTGCTCTTCCAGCTCTACGAAGGCGACTGGTCAGGCTAGGGCGGTGCGCCCCCTAGCCGTTGATGTTCTTGCGCTTGTTGTTGACGTAGTCGACGAGGATGTACTGGCCCAGCTTGTCCGGCGTGGTGTAGAAGACGCGGCCTTTGTTGATCTTCGCCACCTGGTTGACGAACTCCTTCAGGTAGTAGTTGCGGTCCAGCATGAAGGTGTTGATCGTGATGTCCTTCTTGGTGCAGCGCTTCACTTCCTTGAGCGTCTCGCGGATCGTGATCGGGCTGGGCGGGTAGGCGAAGTACGACCGGCCGCGCTCGAGGTGCGCCGTCGGCTCGCCGTCGGAGATCATGATGATCTGGCGCGTGCCGGTCTTGTGCTTGGCCAGGAGCTGCTGGGCGAGCATGAACGCGTGGTGCATGTTCGTGCCCAGCACCGACTCGTCCCAGCGCACGTAGGGCAGCTCTTCGGCCTGTAGCTCGCGCGCGTATGCGGAGAAGCCGATGATGTAGAGGCTGTCGCGATTGAACTGCGTGCGGATCAGGTTGTTCAGCGCCAGCGCGACCTTCTTCGCCGCCTGGAAGCTGCCGCGTAGCGCCATCGACCAGGAGAGGTCGACCATCATCACGGTGGCCGTCTGCGTCACCTGCTCCGAGCGGTAGACCTCGAAGTCGGTCGGGTCGATCTTCACCGGCACGCCGGGTCCCTCACGCCGGATCGCGTTCGAAAGCGTCCGTTCGAGCGAGAGGTGGAACGGCTCGCCGTACTCGTAGGCCTTAGTGTCGTCGGTGCGCTCCGTGCCGACGCCGGGGTCGCGGACGGCGTGCTTGCCGAAGCTGTCCTTCTTCAGCCGGGCGTAGATCTCGCCGAGCGCCTTCTGGCCGATCTTGCGCGTGCCGCGCGGCGTCAGCTCCCAGGTGTTGCCGCGCTTGCGGATGTAGCCGGCGTTCTCCAGGATCTCGAGGAACTGGCGCAGCTGGTCGAGCGTCTCCTTGGCCTCCTCGCCCAGGAGCTCCTCGAGCTTCTTCTCGTCGATGTCGTCGATGTCGCCGCCGTACTGCGTGCGCTCCAGCTGGCGCTCCAGCTCGTCCATATCCTGCATGCGGTCCATGAGCTGCATCGCCTGCGTCAGGTCGAGCTCCTCGTCGCCGCGGAACGGGTATTGATTGCGCAGGTCGCGCATGGGGTACATCAGCTCCAGGTTCACCGCTAGCTCCGAGAGCTCAGCCTGGAGGTCGGGGTCGCCGACTTTGTCCATGAGCAGGTCCTGGAGCTGCTGGCGCATGTCCGGCGGCAGGCTGTCGAGCAGGTTCTGCATGCCGGCGATCTGCTGCTGCATCTGCGCGATGAGCTCTTCCAGCGACTGCGGCGGGTTCGGGCCGAACAGGTCGCCGTACTTCTGCATGAACCCCTCGAAGTCGGGCTCGCCGCCGGCCATCTTTTCGGAGAGCATCTGGTTCAGGTCCTGCACCATCTGCTTCATCCGCGCCATCTCTTCCGGCGACATGTTGGCGATCTGCTGGTGGATGTCCTTGAAGAACGTCTCCGTCATCGCCTGCTTGAGCATGTCCATCAGCTCGGAGAACTTGTGCTGGGCTTCAGGGTCCATGAACTCGTAGTTCTGGAGCTCCTTGATCTTGCCGGGCACGTCCTCCGGCAGCCCTTGCAGGAACTGCTGCTTGCGCTGGGCGATGTTGTTGAGCATCTTCGCGAACTCGGATTCGTCGCCGCCGGACTGCGCGCCAGCGCCCGGCTGTCCCCCCTGCGATGGCTGGCCTTCGCCGGCCTGACCCTGCTGAGAAGGCTGGCCTTCGGCCGCCTCGCCGTCCTGCTGCCGGCCCTGCTGCTCGCCGGACTGGCCGGAGCCTTCGGGCGCCTGCGCGCCCTCCGCGCTCGGCTGGCCCTGCTGGCCGGCCTCTGGGCCCTGCTGCTCGAGCGCCTCCTGGAGGCGACGGTCGAGCGTGCTCTGCTCCATGTCCAGCACTTCCTGCAGCTTGTTCTCGATGTCCTCGAACGCCGAGCTGAGGTTGTACTGGTCGAGCGTCGAGCGGCGCTGTTGGCGGAGCTGCTGGAGCAGGTCGCGCAGGCCCTGGAGCCGCCCGCCGAGGGGGTTGCGCATGCCTCGCTGCAGCAGGTTGCGCAGCGCGTGCTGCAGGTCCCCGAAGTTCATCAGGTCATCGGTCAGGGACTCCAGCAGGTCGTCGGGGTCGAGTGGCGGGATCTCCTGTGTCCCATCCCACTCCGAGTAGCGGTAGGCGAATGCCATGCTAGCTCCTCATCTCCGGTTTCCACTCGTCGTCGTGCCACTGCCCCGTATCCGGATGCCAAGAGCGTATCCGACCGGTGAGGCCCTCAGGCTGATTCAGTTCATCGGCAAGCGCAGGGAGCCACTCGGCAGGGGCTACCACCCTGGTTGAAGCCAAGACACCTGGATGCGCCTGTTCCACAAGCTGGAGTGTCTGCAGGGTCGTCCACAGCCTGTGGATATACTGAAAGTGGCCGCGGTTGAAGGTCAGCAGAACACGGCCGCTGGACAACGCTTCCCGGAACTGCCACGGATCTGTCCGTCCCTGCCCGCCGTGATCCACGGAGAACAGCACGTCGTGGCCGGCGTCGCGAAGTGGTGCGGCAAAGTTGCCCATCTGTTCGTCCAAGTAGAGGCGGGCCACGCGTTACGCCTCTTCCTCCTTTAGCTTACGGTCAATCGCCTCCCTGTTTTGTTCGTAGTACCAGATCGCGGTATCGAGGTCCGCGCGTGTTACCGTCTCGCCGTAACGTTCAAGCACCGCGTCCGAGTTGTCATTGAACGAGCGCAGGAGTTCGATGACCATCCAGACACGCAGTCCGGCTTCTCCCACGCGAACATCGGCAGGACTAGGGTAGGTGGGGTGCTCGTAGGCTCCCAGTGTCCACACCTTCCCACGACCGTGCAGAGGCTCGTCTCTCACGACGTGGCCCGTTGGCTCCTCCGGGGTGTAGTAGGTCACGGCGCTGTGGATCGTCTGGCTAACCACGGTACTGGGTCCGGCTGGCCGACTTGTCCTTATTCAGCCGCTTGTTCAGGTGGAGCCCCTCAAGGACGAACTCCACGGCAGAGGCGATGGTGGCCAGGTTCTCGCCCGGTTCCAGCTTGGCCACGGCGCGGTCGAAGCCTTCGACGCGCTTCACGATCTTAATATAGTCCTTCGACGGCAGGCTGTCCGAGACCTCCACCGAGATGCCGGCCTTGAACTGCGAGACAACGTCCTCCAGGTCGACGACGTTGAAGTGGCGATTGAACACGGCCACCACGGCGCCCTGGATGAGCTTTTCGATGATCTGCTCTTCCTTGCCCTCCTCGACGGTCTCGAACTCGACCTTGCCGCTGAGCGTCGGGATGACGTACGGTAGGTCGCTCACGCGCGGCACGACCTCCTTCTCACCGGCGCGGATGGCGCGGCGGAGCGCGTTCGCGAGCAGGCTCTCGAAGTCGGCGATCGATGCGCGGACGGAGACGCCGGAGCGCTGGTTGACGTCCGGGCTGCGCCGCGCCAGACGCGTGATCTCCGCGACGATCTCCTTCATGTACTCCGGCACCATCACTTCGTAGTCGCTGTCCGCGAACTGACGGTGCTCCTGCTCCATAATGCCGATCTCGTGCGCGACGCTGCGCGGGTAGTGCGTGCGGATCTGGGCGCCGTAGCGGTCGCGCAGCGGCGTGATGATCCGGCCGCGGTTGGTGTAGTCCTCCGGGTTGGCGCTGGCCACGAGGAAGACATCGAGCGGCAGGCGCACGCGGTAGCCGCGGATCTGCACGTCGCGCTCCTCCATGATGTTGAGCAGGCCAACCTGGATGCGCTCGGCGAGGTCGGGCAACTCGTTGATGCAGAAGATGCCGCGATTGGTGCGCGGGATCAGGCCGTAGTGGATCGTCAGCTCGTCGCTCAGGTAGCGGCCCTCGGCGACTTTGATCGGGTCGACCTCGCCGATCAGGTCGGCGATGGTGCTGTCCGGCGTCGCGAGCTTCTCGCCGTAGCGGTGCTCGCGCTCGAGCCAGGCGATCTCGACGCGGTCGCCGTGCTCGGCGACACTGTCGCGACAGCTCTTGCAGATCGGGTCGAACGGGTTGTCGGAGATCTCGCAACCCTCGACGATTGGGATCGTCTCGTCCAGCAGGTTGACCAGCGCGCGGATGATGCGCGACTTGGCCTGACCCCGTTCGCCCAGGAAGATGACGTCCTGGCCGGAGAGGATCGCGTTCTCCAACTGGGGGATCACGGACTCCTCGTAGCCGAGGATGCCAGGCAGTATCTCCTCCTTGCTCTGGATGCGCCCGATCATGTTCCGGCGCAACTCCTGCTTGACGGAGACGACCTGGTATCCGGAGTCGCGTAGTTCGCCGATGGTCTGTGGTGTCGCCTTTCCCATATGCGCCTCAAGCCCCTCTGTTGCGTTGCCTGGCTGTCGCTCCCCCAAAAGGCGGCAGAGGACCGGTCGCTACGCGCCAGGAGCCGCCTCTTCTTCGATGGCTTCGAGGAATCGGGCCAGTTCGTCCCGCTCGAAGCGAGGGAGCCCCTCCCGCCTCCAAGAGTCCATTATAGCGTCTCCCGACGACGATGCCAGTTCGCCGATACAAGCCGCGTCGATCCCCATGTCGAGGACCACGCGGCGGCACTCGTCGCAGCGCTCCGGCGCGACGGCGATGAGCAGCGCGCCCGACGCGAGCAGCCCCAGCGGGTCGATGCCCGCCGCGTGGCAGATGGCGGCGGTCTCGGGCAGCACGGGGACGTCCTCAGGCCGGAAGGTGACCGGGCAGTTGGCCGCCTCTCCCAGCTCGCGGAGGGCCGTCGCCAGGCCGCCCTCGGTCGGGTCGTGTAGCGCGTGGGCGAGGCCGGCGTCCGCGAGCGCCAGCGCCTCGCGCACCACGCTGATGCCGGGCTTCGATAGCAGGCCGGCCGCACGCGCGATCAGGTCCTCCGATACGCCGCGGTCGCGCAGCGCATCGGGCGCGTCTCGCGCGAGCAACGCCGTGCCTTCGATAGCGATGCCCTTGGTGAGCACGACGTGGTCGCCCGGCCGGGCGCCGTCCGGCCGCACGAGCGCGCCGGCGGTGGTCTCGCCGAGCATCGCGCCCGCGATCATCGGTCGCGGGAGGCCGAGCGTGACCTCGGTGTGGCCGCCGATGGGGACGATCGCCAGCTCCTCGCACGTTGTGCGGATCTGCTCGAAGATCTCGTCGGCGAGCTGCTCGGGTGTGCCCTCGGGAAGCAAGACCGTGGCGAGGAACCAGGCCGGCCGCGCGCCGAGGCAGGCGACATCATTCGCGTTGACGTGGACGGCGTAGCGCCCGATCTGGTCCGTCGCGAACGTCACGGGGTCGGCCTTCGCCACCAGCACGCGGCCGTCGCCCAGGTCGATCGCCGCGGCGTCGCGGCCGACGCCCGGGCCGAGCAGCAGTCGAGGATCGTCCGGCAGCCGCGCCAGCAGCTTCGCGAGCAGGTCCGCAGGGAGCTTCCCCGCCTTCATGGCCGAGCGAGTATAGCACGCGCCCTCTGGTTCAGAACGCAGAGACGTGTACACTTGGTTGCGACGGGAGGGCTCATGAGTCATGGATGACGGCGGGCGCAGCGATGACCAGCTAGCGGCGGCTGTCGCGGGCGGCGATGATGCAGCCCTGGGCGAGCTCTATCATCGCTACTTCGCGTCGCTATACGACTTCGCGCTGCGCCTGACGCGCGACCGCAACGTCGCGGCGCTGGTCGTGCAGTCGGCGTTCCTGCGCGCGTTCCAGGGGCTGCGGGCTGGCGAGAGCCAGGCCTCGTTCAAGCTCCAGCTCTTCGGCGGCGCGCACCACGACGTCGCGGAACAGCTGCGCCGCCGCCGCGAGCCGGCGCCCGAACCCGATGAGTCGTTTACTGCCGCCGACCCGGCCGGGCTCGCGCAGCCCGTCGCGGCGGGAGAACTGACCGAGCTGGCCGGCATCGCGTGGCAGGCCGCCCGCGAGCAAAAGCTGAACGACTACGAGCTGATCGACCTGAACGTGCGCCGGCGGCTCGACGACGTCGAGATCGCGACGATCCTCCGCACGCGTCGGGAGGCCGTCGGCAATCGAGTCGTCAGCGTCGTCGACGATTTTGAGGGCGCGTACTCGGCGCTCCTGCTGGCCGGCCCCGGGCGCCGGTCTTGCGTGGACCTCGACTTCGTCATCGGAGACAGTCCGTGGTCGCCGGCGCTGAAGCGTCGAGTGCAGCGCCACCTCGGGAGCTGCCAGACCTGCCGCGAAACGCGCGGACGCTACCCCGGCGCGACGGACGTGCTGGCCGCGCTCACCGATGCGCCCGCTCCCGAAGGCTGGCAGAACACGATCCTCGGCCGCCTGACGGTCGCCGTCAGCGTCGCAGCCGTTGCCGCAGTGCCA
>JBBDNH010000255.1:0-2687 GCA_040877745.1 Dehalococcoidia bacterium | reverse complement strand
GAGATCCTGAGGGCCATCGAGGCGTGCCCGCTGGAGCGCTTCGTCGTGCTGCCGAACAACAAGAACGTCATCGCGTCCGCGCAGCAGGCCGCCGAACAGACGTCGAAGCAGGTCTCGGTGCTGCCCACACGCTCCATCCCGCAGGGCGTCGCGGCCACGCTTGCCCTCAATTCGGACCTGTCGTTCGAGGACACGATCGCCGCGATGGAGCGCGCGATGGCCGCTGTCCGCTCCGCCGAGGTCACGCGCGCGGTCCGCGCCACGGTGATCGATGGCCGGCGCATCGAGATGGGCCAGGCGATCGGCCTCATCGACGGCGCGCTCCGGGTCGTGGCCGACGATGTCGCCGCTGCCGCCCGAGCGTGCGTGGAGGCCATGCTGTTCCCGGACGCCTCGTTGCTGACGCTCTACTCCGGCGAGGACGTCCGCGACGAGGACGCCGCGGCGCTCGCCGAGGAGCTCCGGGCGAGCCAGCCCGATCTCGAGGTCGAGCTGGTCCACGGCGGCCAGCCTCACTACCCATACCTCCTCTCGCTCGAATGACGCTCTTCCGCCGCCTACGCGACCTCATCCCGCGTCGAGCAGCCGCGCCCAGGCCGGTGCTCGTCGTCACGGACAGCACCGCCGACCTACCGTCCGAGGTCGCGCGAGAGCTCGGCATCACGGTGGTGCCGCTGCGCGTCATCTTCGGCTCCGAGGTCTACCGCGACGGCATCGACCTCACGACCGACGAGTTCTTCCGCCGCCTCCCCGAAGCGGAGGACCTGCCCACGACCTCGCAGCCGTCCGTCGGCGAGTTCCGCCAGGTCTACGAACAGCTCGCCGAGCGGACCGACGCCATCCTCTCCATCCACCTCTCGTCCGGCTTCTCCGGCACGGCCGAGACGGCGCGCCAGGCCGCGCTCCAGCTCGCCGGCCGCTGCCGCATCGAGGTCCTCGACTCCGGCACCGTCTCGATGGGGCTCGGCTTCGCCGCCATCGCGGCCGCGCGCGCGGCCAGAGAGGGCGGCGACCTCGACGTCTGCGCGGGCGCCGCGCGCTCCGTGCTGCGACGCCAGCGCCTCGCCGTCGCGCTCGATACGCTCGAGTACCTCCGGCGCGGCGGGCGCATCGGACGCGCGCAAGCGTTCCTCGGCGGGTTGCTGCGGCTGAAGCCGATCCTCACCATCCGCGACGGCGAGGCCTTCCCGCTCGCGCGCGTGCGCACGCGCCGCAAGGCGCTCGAGGAGCTGCTGCGCACCTGCCTCGAAGGCGGCCAGGTCGTGGAAGCGACCGTCATGTACACGACCACGGAGGACGACGCGCGCTTCGTCGCCGCCGAGATCACTCGTCGCCAACCCGGCATCCCGGTGCACGTCGGCCGCATCGGCCCCGTGATCGGCGTGCACGGCGGCCCCGGCCTCGTCGGGCTCGCCGTCATCCTCGCCGAGGAGCCGGCGTCGTGAGCCCGCCTCGACGAACGGCGACGGCCGCCGGCCCGGTCGAGAGCCTGCGCAAGGTGCTCGAGCTGGAGCGAAAGAAGGGATATCGCGACGACGCGGCCGTGGGCGGCCTCGACCGCTTCCTGCGCGCGATGCAGGAGCGCGACGGCCTGCCGGACGGCTCGCCCGTCGCGCAGGCCGTGCGAGAGCTGCCGCAGGGCGGGTATCGCGCGCTCGACGCTCCCGAACGCAGGCGCTGGCTCCAGGAGGCGCTGCGGGCCGCCGGTGGGGGCGTGACGCCGGCCGCCGGGCAGCCCGCGCGGCGTCCCCCGCCCGCTCCCCGCACGCGCCCGACGCTCGACTCGCCCGTGACGGTGCTCAAGGGCGTGAAGGAGGGCCTCGCCGTCCGCTACGAGAAGCTCGGCGTGCGCACCGTCCGCGACCTGCTCTACCTCTTTCCGCGACGCCACAACGACTACGCGAAGCTGCGCCGCATCAGCGAGCTCACCGCTGGCGAGGAGGAGACCGTCCGCGCGCGCGTCTGGAACGCCGAAGAGCGCCAGCTCGGCAGGCGCAAGGGCACCGAGGCCACGGTCGGCGACGACTCCGGTACGATGCGCGTCGTCTGGTTCAACAACCCCTTCGTCGCGCGCCAGCTGCGCACCAACGCCGAGGTCGTCCTCTCCGGCCGCGTCCGCGCCTATCGCGGGCGGCTGACGCTGGAGAACCCGGAGTACGAGCTCTGGGACCCCAAGGAGGAACTCACGCACACCGGCCGCCTGGTTCCCGTCTACCCCCAGACCGAGCACCTCTCCAGCCGGAGCATCCGCCGCGTCACCAGGCAGGCGCTGGACGACTTCGCCGACGCCCTGCCCGACCCCCTGCCGCCCGAGCTGCGTGAGCGCCTGCGCCTCATGGACGTCCAGCAGGCCGTCCGGCAGGCCCACTACCCCGATAGCCAGGAGCAGCTCGCGGCTTCGCGGCGGCGGCTCGCCATCGACGAGATGCTGCCGTTGCAGATCTCGGTCCTGCTGCGCCGCCGCCTCTGGCAGCAGCCCGGCGCCGCCGGCGCGCTCGCCCTGCCGGACGCGCAGCGCGACGCGTTCCTCGCCGCGCTGCCGTTCGCGCTCACCGGCGCGCAGCAGAAGTCGCTCGACCAGATCCTGAGCGACCTCGCCCGCGATGTGCCCATGAGCCGCCTGCTCCAGGGCGACGTGGGCAGCGGCAAGACGGTCGTCGCCGCGTGCGGCCTGGTGGCCGCGGCGG
>JBBDNH010000254.1:0-15049 GCA_040877745.1 Dehalococcoidia bacterium | reverse complement strand
GGCGATGTTGTCGTCGCCGTCGTCGCCCTCTTCGCTACCGGCGACGATGTCGATCAGGATGCCCTGCTCCTGGCCGTGGATGCGGCCGTTGCCCTTGGCAGCTACGGTCCAGACGTTGTCGTCGCCGTTGCCGTCAGCGTCTGCGCCGGCGGTACCGGAAATGTCCACCGCCTGGGCGTCACCGCCGTCGATGCGCCCGTTGTCGTTGAGCAGAACGTTGATGGCGTTCTCGTCCGACTCAGTGTCGGTCCCAGTACAGCCGTCCGAGGCCTCGCCGGCGTTCGCTTCGATCACGACACCGTGGCCACCGCCGTTGCCCTGGCCTTCAATGTTGCGGTTATCGCTCACGCTGGCGTTGATCTCGTTGCCATCGCCGCAGCCGACCTCAAGCTCCAAGTCGACACCGTCTTCGTCGGCGATGATGTCATCGTTGCCATTGACGTTGACCGTGGCGGTGCTGAAGCTGGCGTCGCAGCAGATGTCAACCTGGATCACATAGCCGTCTCCGCCGCCAGCGTCGCAGAGGCCGTTGTCGTTGACATCCACACTCACGTCGGTTGAACCGGCGCTGTTCGGGCCCTCATCGGCCTCAATGTCGATCTCGACACAGCTGTTGCCGCCGCTCTCGCCGCCGTGGAGCTTATTGTTGCGGCTGACGTCGATGTTGATCTCCGACTGGCCGGCGTCGCAACCCTCGCCGGCATCGCAGTACTCGATGTCGACTGCGTCCGCGTCCTTACTGGCGATGCTCGGGTTGTCAATGACCTCGACGAGGATCTTGCCGTTGAGGTGCGCGTCGTACACGACCTGCACCCCATCACCGGCCGCGGTGTCGTCGAAGTCAGCGAGGATCGTGTTCTCGTTGATCAAGACGGAGCTGCTGGAGATCTTGAAGCACTCCTCTATCGGCTCGCCCGCAGCGCCTGCGTCGGCCACGAAGCAGCTCTTGTCACCGCTGGCGTTGACCTCAATGCCGTCGTCGTCGGCGGTGATGTTGTTGTTCGTGAACTGGGCGTTGATGACCTTGTCGATCTCGTCGAGGTCGATGCCGTCCTGACTGTCGTAGAGGTCCGACTCGTCGTCGATGTCGCCATCCTGGAAGATATAGCCGGTAATCAGGATATCGCCCAGGATGTGGTCAGGTGCGTCGTCGTCGATTTCACGCCCGTTGAAGTTGATGCCGTCGGTCTCGCCGTCGAACTCCCTAATAATGAAGTTCTTGCCACCGATGAGCGTGAAATCGAAACCGTTCTTGTTCGCGTAGACCTGGATGACGCCCTCGCGGTTCGCGACCGGGAAGGTCTTGGTACCCCAGACATCGGAGTCAGAGCAGTCCTGGGCGTCGCCGTCGTTGTCGAAGTCACCGTCCAGGATCACACCCGTGTTGCCCGAGTCGATGAGCACCTGGGCCTCAAGCGGCGGGAGGCAGCCGTCGTTACCGTTGATGCCATCCAGCTCGGCGTTCCTGGTCTGCTCCTGGTCGATGTAGATGACGCCCGGGTTGGCCTTCGGGAACACGGACTTGCGGAAGTTAATGATGTCCGCGCGCCCAGCGTTCGCCTCCAGGATGGCCTCGCCCAGCGTGCAGTCGCCGGAGCCTTCGTTCGGGTCGCCCTCACATTCGCCGTCCGGCGCGTGATTGGACGGGGTGTTGACAGTAACCTTCAGGTCCGAACCTGCGCTGGCCTCGCGCAGCGCGAAGACGCTGAAGGCAGCCACTGCCAGTGCCGCCACAATGACCATAAGCAGCAGCTTGGCCATTGGGCGCGTTGCAAACAATGTTCGACTTCCTGTCGTGTGCACCGTCTACCTCCTCCGTGGAATGAACACTACGAGATTCGCGCCCCCCGCCAGAGCCACTTCCTCGGCCGTTCCAAGTTCGTTATCGCGCAAATTGGAGCACAAAGGAATGGGTGTGTCAACCCTCACTGGTCTACCTGCTCCGACAGACCTTCCTTGTAAGCCATCGGGCCATTTTGCGCACGTACGAATGCTTGTGTCAACCCTCGTTGCTGTGCCTGCGCTGATGGTCGCCGGCAGATGTCGGTTGGAGCTATTGTGACCGTACTCGCGTTGCTGTGTCAACCCTGGTCAACCCTCCCTCCTCCGACAGGTCCCTGCTGCTCCCAGTGCTACAGCAAGGCCACGTCGACCGCGAGGAAGAACCGCTTAGCTTCCTCTTCGGTCTACCTGTCGTAACAGATGAGCCATTTTGCACATAGTGGCGTTATTGTGTCAAGCCTCTTATTGTCTAGTTGTTCGATTCGGTTTTCCCTATCGCGCAGGCTCTACAGCGCTGCTTCGGGCGCGATCAGCGGTAGGTTCAACGCTTCGGCAACTCCGCGCTTGGTTACCTTGCCCGCGGCCACGTTTAGCCCGGCCATGAGCGCCGGGTCTGCGCGCAGCGCCTCCTGGCCACCGTCCGCCAGACGCAGCACGTAGGGCAGCGTGGCCGCCGTCAGCGCGCCTGTCGAGGTGTGCGGCACACTCCCGGGCATGTTCGCCACGCCGTAGTGAACGACGCCCTCCTCGACGTACACCGGGTCCTCGTGCGTCGTCGCCCGCGCCGTTTCGACCGACCCGCCCTGGTCGATATCCACCGCAACGACGACGGCGCCCTCGCCCATGCGGCGCACCTGCTCCCGCGTGACGACTCGCGGCGCCCTTGCCCCGGTCACCAGCACGCCGCTGATCAGGGCATCCGCGCCCTCCAGCGCCCGGTCGATGTTGTATGCGTTGGAACCCAGCGTGGTTACGCGTCCGGGCCAGCGCTCTTCGATGCGGCGCAGCGGTTCCAGGCCCTTGCTGATCACGGTTACGCGCGCACCAAGCGCCACCGCTACCGCGCACGCGTTGCTGGACACGGTCCCCGCGCCCAGGATGACGACGTGTGCTGGTGGCGCGCCGGGCAGGCCGGAGAGCAGCTTGCCTCGGCCCGGGCCCGGCTTGCGCAGCCACTGCCCGGCCGCCTCCGTCGCCAGGCGGCCGGCGATCTCACTCATAGGAATAAGGAGCGGCAGGCTGCCGTTCGCGAGCTCCACCGTCTCGTACACGATCGCCGTGCCGCCGGCGTCCATCAGCGCGCGAGCAACCTCTGGGGCGGCCGCCAGGTGTAGATAGGTAAAGAGCACCTGGCCGGAGCGCAACCTGCGGAACTCCGCGGGAACCGGCTCCTTCACTTTGATCAGCAGCTCGGCGCGCCGCCAGACGTCGTCCGCGCTTGCGACGATCTCCGCGCCAACTGCGCGATAGGCTTCGTCGGAGAAGCCACTACCAATGCCCGCGCCCGATTCGACGAGGAGAACGTGACCCGCGCGCACGAGGGCATCCGCGCCCTCTGGCGTGAGGCCGACGCGATACTCGGCGACTTTGAGTTCGCGAACTGTTCCGACGATCATGGTCTGTGCGCTCTCCGAGCCGGGTTGCGGCCCCTACGGAGTATCGGCTGCGCGCGCAAGCGCCCGCTCAAGGATCGCACGCACGCCCTCACGCCAGCCTTCCGGCTGGCGCGTGGCGAGCTTCGAGGCGAGCTTGATGAGCCCACAGCCGACGTAGAACTGCATGCGGGCATCGATTCCAGGCAGGCACCATGCTGGCGCGTGGGAACGGTACCCCTCGACGAACGCTCTAGCCTCGTCCGCGTAGCCATCCCAGGAACCCGTTGTGGTGAAGGCGAGCTCCTCCAGGTGAGCGAGGAAGAGCCCGAGATCGTACGATGGATCGCCGATCCCAAGCTGGTCGAAGTCGAGCACCCAGATGCTGTCGTCAGCATAGAGCACATGCGCGTAGTAGAAGTCGCGGTGGATCATCGAGGCCGGCGAGAGCGCCAGGTCTCGGGCCCTGCTGTCCATATGCGCTCGGAGCTGAGCTAGCTCCGGCACGTTCCCGATTCCTACTGCGACCCGGCTCAACCACGCGCCGACCTTCTCGAGCTCATCATCCACAGTGCCCTGTTCCATCTTCGCAAACGGAGGAATGGCGTGCAGCCTAGCCAGGAACTCCCCTGCGAGGGACGCCGGCACGCCGCCCTTCCCTTCCGCGAGCGCATAGCGCATGTCTCGCGCGTCGATGTACTCCAGCAGCAGCAGGCCGAGCGACTCGACGCTTACCAGAGGTCGGGCCACGCGGACACGACCGCCGCCGTTAAAGGTCTCGCTGAGGGAGGACTGGCGTGCGAACGTCTTCGTGAGCTTCTTCCCCTTATGGTAAACCTTCCCTATCAGAGCCTGACGTTCGCGCTGCTCGTCGCCCGCGAAGCAATACCGCACGGCGCAGCGCTTCCCCTGCCGATGCCGCAGCAGCTCCACTTGCGGCGAGCGCCTTGCCAGCTCATCCGCCTGTTGGTCGAGCGCCTGCGCAAGGTATGGAAGCACCCGCTCGACATCGAGAACTTGGGGGAGCGTCGGCAGAGCCGGGTCGTGCACGGCCATCATGCCGCCTCGAGGCAGCGCGCCGCTTCGTCCAGCAGCCGGAGCGGCGCCCATCGACTACCTTCGTGCAGATATCGGCTCGGCGAGCGCTCGTACTTGCGCGCGACGATACGCACCAATTCGATGCTCTGTAGGACCCTGGCGCGCTGGACGATCGTGACGTCACCCGATGCGCGGGCGTACGCGCTGAGGAAGCTCGCTGCCAGCCTTCGCAAGCGGTCATCATCCTGAAGCGCCGCGTCTCGGTGCAGCACCGCAAGGAAGTTCCCGACGTCGATCGCGGGATCGCCCAGACAAGTTCCTTCGAGGTCGACCACGCCGACGTGGTCGCCCATGATGAACGCCTGGCTCGGCTTGTAGCCGCCGTGGACGACCTTCGGTGCAGGCGATGGGAGTTCGCCCAAGCGCCGCTCAGCATCGTCCAGGATCTGGTTTGCCGGTGGCGCAAGTAATGGGGCTTCCGTGCCAATTGACTCCAGCTTGCCGCGCACTTCGGCCAATTCGTCGGACAGCTGGCGGTCGCCGCCGACATCCAGCTGTAGCCGGTGGAAGCCGGCGAGGCCGCGCGCGGCCCGCTCGACGAGGTCTTGGTTCTCGCGTTGCGGGCGTGTCCTGAGCTCGACGCTCAGGTCGTGCGCATCCAGGCGCTCCATGACAACCAGGCCGATCTCCCGATGCAAGGCCAGCAGCCTGGGAATGCGAACGCCGAGCGCCTCGCCCTGCGGCTGCGCCTGGCTCAGAATCGACGCCAGCCGCTCCGCGGTCGCTTTGCGCTCGAGCGCCTTGCCGATGACCGTCGTCCCTTCGTCGACGTGGTACGCCAGCACGCAGCGCTTGCCCGGACGAAAGCGCAGGGCCTCGATAGCGAAGGCCGTCGAAGTAGCTACTCCGACCGCCTCGAGCAAGGGGCGAACCGACTCCGGATCGGCCGCACTCCGTAAGCCGGGCATCTTCCAGTCGTACGGGAAGGGCTCCACCAGACAGCCGGCCTCCGCCAGCAGCACCGGCCTAGGCCTGCGGGCGCCGTTCGCCGGCCCGGCGTAGTGCGCCTCGAAGATTCGCTCAAGCTGATCGAGCTCGCCGAAACGCAGCGTCACGAACGTGGCCTGCTCGCTCCCCTCAAGCTCGACCGCGTAGAGCACCATGTGCTCGCCCGTAGGTTCCAGGGTCGAATAGCGCTGCCGTAGCCTCGTAAGCGTGGCGGAGGGCCAGAGCGTGGGCACGACGTGCTCCCGCGCGAAGTCGTCCATCTTCGCTCGCGAAGGGGCTGCGAGGCCAGCAAAGGGGTTCAGCTTCGTGTCGGCCATCATCCACCCAGCTTAGAGCGCGCTGGCGTGGCGCCCAGCGTCGCACGGGCGCGTTCGGCTAGCGCCTCTATCCGCTCCGGCCAGCGCGCGTCCAGCGACGATATCGAATGCAGCGCCTTCTTCGCGATGCCGGCCGCCCGGTGCCAGGCGAGCCACTCCGGCGAGTACGACGGCTGCCGCCGAACGGCGTCCGCAAACGCGGCGACGCACGCTTCAGCCACGGCCGTCAGGCGCGGCTGGCAGACAGCGATGCGGTCGAGGCTGGCGAGGAACGTGCCCGCGTCGACGTTGGCGCCGGCCCGGCACAGGCCATCGAGGTCGAGCACCACCGGCTCGTTGTCCGTTAAAAGCACCTGGCCGTCCCGGAACGCTCCGTGTGCCGTCGCGATGGGCTCGTCCTCCATCTCTGCGTGCCGCTCCTGCAGCTCATCGCAGAGCGCAGCAAGCAACTCTCCCTCATGCGCCGCGACGACAGTGACCCTCCGTACGCGCTTGCGAAGTGCGGTCAGCTTTTCGCGCGCGCTGAGCGTCGGCAGGCCATCGATCGACCTCGCCTGCAGCGCGGGTAGGAGCCCGGCAATGTGGCCTATCTGACCCAGCAGGCCGGCCCTCGCCTCGGCGTCGGCAGACGCCGCCTCGAGCGTCTCGGCCACGCTGCGGCCCTCGATGGCCTCCGAGACTACGACGCCCGCTTCGGCGTCGTACGCGACGGGTGGCGCGAATCGCCATCCAGGCTCGCTGCCGCGAAGCTGCTCCAGCGCGCTCCAGACGGTCCGGTGGCGCTCATCGCCGTAGACCTTGGCGAAGTAGCGCGACCGCGACCCGGCGCGTTCCAGCGCGTACTCGAGCACACACGCGAGCTGGGGCCGGTAGCGCCACGGCGTGATGCGAATCCTAGCATCGCTGGTCGCGAGCAACCCGAGCGCCCAGCCGTCCGACGTCGCGCTCCCAAGGCCAGGCAGGCCGATATCCTCCGGGAATGCTTGCATCAGGAGTCGCTGCGAGCTGAGATAGGTAGACCTCGCTGATGTCGGGCCGCGCGCAAGCTGCTTGAAGCCGGCGTGATCGGCCCAGCGGGCCTCACCCTCCTTGCTCAATAGCGTCGCCGAGAACAGTGCTTGGGACCCCGTGAGCGACCAGAGCAGGGTGCATCGCAGGCCTGGCCGGTAGCGGACGTATTCGAGCTGCGCGCGCTCGAACTGGCCGCTCAGGCCGATGCTCGCGGCCGCGTCGGCGAGCGCGCCAGGTAGCCCCTCGACCGAGACCAGCTCCGCCAGGCCCGGCAGCGCCGGGTCGTGCGGCGCCCGCTTCTCCTTCACTGCTTAGCCCGTACCGGGAACGCCGGAATCTCGACGGTGCTCGCGATGGCGCGACGTCCGGCGCCGTTCTGCCGGTGCTCCTCGACGAGCCGCCCATGTTCGAGCACACAGACGTAGTCCGCCCGCTCCACGGTCGACATCTGGTGCGTGATGACGATGACCGTGCGGCCAACCATGAGCCGCTCGAGCGCCTCAAGCACGGCAACGCCGGACTCGTCGTCGAGGCCGGTCAGCGGCTCGTCCAGGATGAGGATCGGCGCATCGCGGATCATCGCCCGCGCGATGGCGATGCGCTGGCGCTGGCCGCCGGAGAGTGTCTCGCCGCGTTCGCCGACCTCGGTGTTGTACCCGTCCGCGAGCGCGCTGACGAACTCGTGCGCGTTCGCTGCCTTCGCGGCCGCGACGATGTCGTCGAGGTCCGCGCCCGGCCGGCCAAACGCGATGTTATCTGCGATGCTCGCGCGCAGCAGGAGCGATTCCTGGAGCACGAGCGATATCTGGGCGCGCAAGGACGCGAGGGTGTAGTTCCGCACGTCGGTGCCGTCGATGGCGACCGAGCCCCTGCTTGGGTCGTAAAGCCGTGGGATGAGTGAGGCGAGCGTCGTCTTGCCGGCGCCTGTGGGTCCGACGAGCGCCGTCACGCGGCCCTCGGGGATCACGAGGTCGATGCCCTCGAGGACGGGCGGCCCCTCCCCGTAGGCGAACGTCACATTATCAAACTCGACGCGGCCGGCGAACGCGGGCGCGGGGCGCGCGTCGGGCCGGTCTTCCACGAACTCGCGCGTGTCGAGCACCTCGACGACGCGCTCGGCGCGCGCCATCGCCTTGGTCACCTTGGTCACGTGCTTCATCGTGCGCTGGATCGGCTTGTAGAAGCTCTGGACGTAGGACAGGAACACGAGCAGATCGCCCACGGTCATCGAGTCCGCCATCACGCGCTGGGCGCCGAATCCGAGCACGAGCGCGAGGATGGCTGCTCGCACGATGTCGGTAATCCAGCTGAAGCGAGCGCCCGCCATGGTTGCTTCCAGTCCCAGCTCGAGACTACCCGCGCTCTCCTCTTCGAACTGGCCCCTGGTGAGCTCCTCGCGGTTGTACGCGCGCGTGAGGCGGACAGCGGCGAGCGACTCATGCAGGACAGACGCGAGCGCGCCTTCGTATTCGCGCTCGCGGCGGGAGAGCATCTTGATCTGCCTGGTGTAGCGGAGGAGGAGCAGGTAGAGCGGCGGCCCCGCAAACATGGCCATGAGCGCCAGCTGCCAATCCAGCCACAGCAGCACCACGACCATGCCCACAAGGAAGAACGCGCTGTACACGATCTCCACAATCGAGTCCACCAGGACCTCCTTCAGCGCCTTGACGTCGCTGGTGACCCGGGTAATGAGGTCGCCGCTGCGCTTCCGATTGTGATACTCGAGCGACAGCCGTTGGACGTGGCTGAAGAGCGCCGCTCGCAGGTCGAAGATGATCGTCCGGCCGGCGCGATTGACGAACTCGGTCTGCTTGTAACCAATCAGGCCTTCGAAGGCCGCGAGCGCCACGACGGCGCTCGTCACACCGATGAGCAAGTAAAGCGTCGTTCCCTTGAGCTCGCTTTCGCCCAGCACGCCATCGACGATGAACTTGAGCGGCCACGGCTTCAACAGCTCCAGGGCGGCGAGGGCGACGAGCATGAGCATGCTCAGCACCAGACCCCGCCAGTGGGGCGCAATGAAGCCGCTCAGCCTGCCGATGACGTATCGGGCCGTCGGGCCGTCATCGTCGAAGCGGTCTACTGCCATGATCGATGGCCCTCGTTCGATTCGATGAGCACCGCGGCGAGCTCCTCGATGCGGGCCGCGTTCGCGTCCCACGTCCGGCCGGCTTCGACCACCTTGCGCGCCGCACGGCCAAGCGATGCGCCTCGGTCGGACATCGCCAGCACCGCACTGATCTTCTCGGCTAGGTCGGCGGCGTTCCCGGGCTCGTAGAGAAGCCCTGTCTTGCCATCAACAAGGACGTCTTCCACCTGTCGCACGCGGGCTGCAACAATGGGCCTTGCCATCGCCATCGCCTCGAACAGCTTCAACGGCGAAAAGTAGGCATCGCCGTCTTGTTCATACGGTACCACCACAACATCCATCACGGCGAGGTAGCCCGGCACCTCCTCGTGAGGCACCGCGCCGGTGAACGCCGTGCGGCCGTTCACGCTCGCTTGCATCTCCTCCATGCGGGGCCCCGCGCCGACGAGGAGGAGGTGCAGCAACGGGTCGCTCGCCTGCAGCGCCTCGGCGGCGCGAGCGAGCGTCGTGAGGTCGTGCCAGGGCTTGAGCGTGCCGACGAACCCGACGACGCGCTTGCCATCGATGCCGAGCCTGCTCCGCACCGTGTCGCCATCTGTGGCCGGACTGAACAACTCCGGGTCAGCGCCATTGGGCAGGACGGTCACCCGCTCCTCCCCGACACCCAGGCCCAGGACGAAGCTCTTCAGTGCCTCCGAGATCACGACCACCGCGTCTGCGGAGCAGATGATGCGCCGCTCGAGCCCGCCGGCTGTCCTCGTCAGGAACATCTCGCGATGTGTGCGCTGTTCCTGCCAGAGCGGCGCGTTTACCTCTAGCGCGTACGGCAACCGAAGCGCCCTGGCGAGCTCCAAACCGGCGTAGTTCGCAAGGGAGTACCGCTCGTAGATCAGGTCCGGCGCGAAGTCCTCCAGCACTGGCCGGAGCATTCGTTGGGTGTGCTCTGCGTGGAGGAGGCGCCGAACCTCGTTGGTCATCCCCACCGGCAGGTGAAGGGCGTCATCCAAAAGGAGCTGTTGCACCTCCCCGGCGATGCCGCTGAGCCCGGCAACGTCGTACTCCTCATCGAGGTCTCGCAGCTCATCCGCATCCTGCCGGAGGTTCGAGAAGAACACCCGCACGTCGTGGCCGCGCCGCCGAAGCGAGCGCACGGTTGCCCAGACGTGCGTCGAGGCGCCCTTCGTGCCCAAGACAGGCACACCGTGATCGAAGCATAGGTAGGCGATCTTCATCGGTCAGGAGGCAGCCGCGATGCCTTCCTCATCCGTCGTGGACGCCGCAGTCTTCTCGGGTTCGTCGAGTGAAAAGCCAAGCTGTTCGGCGAAGAGCTCCGCCAGGAGACGGGCGTTTCGGGCCGGGTCGAAGTCGCGCACAACGCGGCGCCGCGCCTCGGCGCCCAGCCGTTCGCGCAGCGCTTCGTCGCGCAGGAGCAGCTCGATCGCGCCGGCGAGCTCCTCCGGGTTACGCTCGGGAACGAGAAGCCCACTCCTCCCGCTGTCGATGGCCTCGGGAATGCCCGACACCGACGTGGCCACCACCGGCAGGCCGGATGCCATCGCTTCCAGGATCACGTTCGGTATGCCGTCGCGGTCGCCGTCATCCAGCACCCGGCACGGCAGCACGAAGGCCGTCGCCTGGCGATAGAGTCGCGCCAGCTCCTCCTGCGAGGCAGCGCCGGGAAGGCTGACGACGTCACTCACGTCGCACGCCTGGACGGCTTGTTCCAGCGCCGCTCGCGCCTTCCCATCGCCGACGACCAAACATCGGAACGCGATGCCGCGGTCGCGGAGGAGCCGGCAGGCCTGGAACAGGTCTGGGAAGCCCTTCTTCTCCACGAGCCGGCCGGCCGCGAGGATAAGGGGTGGCTCTTCCCGCAAGGAAGTCGGAGCCGGCTTGAACTTGTCGGCGTCGACGCCGTGGTAACACTGGGCGATCTTGCCCGCGAACTCCGGCCCGGCGACGTCGCGCATATAGTCATAATTGGCCCGCGTACACGTCACCGCGAACTTCGCGCCTTCGACCTTTCGCCGTAGGTTCGGCCGGCGGGTCGTGTAGAGGTCTTTTGCGTGGGCGGAGAAACTGTACGGCAGCCCGGTCAACATCGCCACCTGCTGGATGATGCTCGTTGGGCCGTGCGCGAAGTGACAGTGCAGGTGGCTCACGTCGGTTTGGAGGACGGCGTTCGCCATGCATCCAGCCTGGAGGAACCAGCTGAGGCCCACTAGCGAGCGCTGTCGAACGCACAGCCGCAGCGCGAAGCGAAACGTCCGCCAATAGCGCGCCGGTGAACGACTCCACAGATCCCGGTGGGCCCGCGCGGTCGCAAGTGGATACTCCCTCACGGACGCTGGCAGGTAGCTCACGGGCGCCCGGATCTGGCGCACGCACTCGTGCTCGACAGGAACCTCGGGCGCTTCGAAGGAGTAGACGTGGATGCGAAAGCCCAGCTGCTCGAGCTGCACGATCTCGTTCGCGACGAACGTTTCCGAAGCCTTCGGGAACACGCGCACTAGGTACGCTATCTCCGGGATGGTCACCGCATGGTCCTCCCTACGATGCGGTAGGCTGGCCTGTCCTACACTCCTTCTTCAGGTACTGCGAGCGCCAGATCGCGCGAGACGTGCGATCTGTGTTCCGTATGGCCGCTTAGCAGAACCTCGGCCGCGCGCTCCGCGCCGTCGAGCCGGGGCATGGAGCTCGTGTCGGGTACGCTGTCGTCCTGCAAGAGCTGCAGGACGCCTTCGGCCACGCGCTCTGAGCTCAGCTCCTCAGGCTCGATGACGCGGATGAGGTTGCGCTCCCCGAATATCCGCGCCCGCATCCGCTGTTCGTTGCTGGGACCGAAGCGCGGCACGACGAGCGTCCTCTTGCCCCAGCGCAGCGCTTCGATCTGGCTGTTATAGCCAGCCATCGACACGATAACCGATGCCCGGCGAACGAGCCGCGTCGCGTCTTCAACGTTGGACTCGATGCGAACGCGCCCTGACGGGAGCATCGAGCGAAGCTGGTCTTGCCTCTCTAGGGGCATCTGCGGTCCGGTGACGATGACGGCCTCCAGGTCAGTCGCGCCGAGGATCCGCGGCAGCGCTCCGACGAACGCCTCCGCCACAGGAAACGCATCGGCGCCCGCGCCGCCCGTCATGAGCACCATGGGCTTCTGTGCTCCAGCCGGACCATCGCCGTTGAGCGGCGGCGCAACATAGCCGTTCCAGACAACGTCGCGGACGGCTCCCGCCATGCCCATGGCCGACGCCAGATCGTAGAAGTCCGGTTGACCGTAAATGAGCGCGGCCTCGTATAGGCCAAGGCAATCCCGCGCTTGCATGCTGTCCCAGAGGCCCCACATGACGTCCGGGTCGTCCAGGATGTCGCGCAGGCCAAGATAGAGTCTCACGCGGGGCGAACGCTGCGCCGCCTCGGTGAGCAGCGGCTTGAGCTCCCCATAGACGCCGACGGGCCGGTGATCGACCAGCACGGCGTCCGGCGCGAACGTCCGAAACGCTGCCAGGAGGATGTTCGACCTGAGCGTCACCAGCTGGTCGATGTCGAGGCCGATCGTGTTCGGGATCCAGATCGTCCGCTTGATCTTTGTGACGGACGGCAGCTTGAGGTAGTCCAGGCCGGTGACTGCCGCGTACGTGTGTGCGGCCTGGCTATCGGTGACGATGATGACGCTCGCGCCCGGCTCTCGCTTGAGCACCTCCCGCGCGATGTTGTAGCAGCGTCGCACATGGCCGAGGCCGATCCCGGGGGCGTACATCATGACGCGCATCAGCAATGCTTCCTATCCATCACAGGCCCGATCCAAGCCACCGAGCTTGTGCGATTCTAACATGAGGGTTCGACGTAGACCCAGGCGGCCGCCGCCCACGCCCCCTACTCGCTTAGCGCGCCCGCGCGAGATGCGGACCGCCCTGGGGCGACAGCCACAGCCAGGGCGCGCAGCAGATGACGCCGGCCCCACGCGGCGTGCGGCGACATCGCCATTACGTAGCGAAGCGCTTCGCCGCGCGCGGCCGCGGAGGCCAGCTCATCGAGGCGCCGCTCGTGCATCGCCCGAATGCGCTCCGTGCGGCTGCTGACCCAGCGGTCGTATGCTGCGGCGCCCAGCCGGCCGACCACGAACCGCCGCCAGCTCCTCGTAACACGAAGGAACCCACGGAGCTTGGCGATCGGGTCGGTGCCGATCCTGCCCATCAGGTGGTCGTGCTTGATCATGAGGGCTTCATCCACCGGAAGCACACGATGAGACGCCCGCGCGAGCCGGAGCAGCAGGTCGAACTCCTGGAAGCTGGGCAGCGTTTCGTCGAAGCCATCCACTGCGAGGAGCGATCGCCGCTTCACCAGGAGCGCCGAGGTCGTGAGCCAGAACCCGTGGTCGTCCGCGGGGTGGTCGGAGAGCAGCAAGCTGTCGAGCACCTCTCCTTCGGGGAGGTCCCGGCGAAGATGCACGCGTCGTGGCCCGTTAGCGTCCTGGCGGTATGCGCCGCAGGGGACGATCGCATCCTCTGCGCGACCATGCATCGATGCCCGGTCAAACTGGGCCTCGAGCTTGGCCGGAAGCCACTCGTCGTCGCTGTCGAGGAAGGCCACCCACTCGGCCCTGGCGGCGGCGATGCCGACGTTACGCGCGCGGCCTCCGCCCGTACGGCGGTCGAGCTTCATGTAGCGAACGCGACCGTCGTCGATCTCGCGTACAACGCTGGCCGTCGCGTCCCGCGAGCCATCGTCGACGACGATGACTTCGATGTCCTGCAGCGTCTGGCCGAGCGCGCTTCCGACGGCGCGACCAATAAACTGCGCGCGGTTGTACGTTGGAATGACGACGCTGGCAAGCGGCGTGTGTCCGTTCGAAGCCGGCCGCGGCGGGAGGTGGACGTTCGCCCGCACGGTCTTTGGCCTGTCAGCGGCGATCATGCCGCGGCCACCACGTTCCGCAAGACGCCGATGCCGTCGATCTCCGCCTCGATCTGGTCTCCGGGCTGGAGGTACTCCGGCGGCTTGCGAGCGAATCCGACGCCGGACGGTGTGCCAGTCATGAGCAGATCGCCCGGCTCCAGCGTCATCCCCAGTGAGAGGGTCGCTATGAGCCTGGCCACGCCGAAGATCATGTCGCTCGTGCGGGCATCCTGCTTGGGCTCGCCGTTCACGCTCAGCCGCAGGTGCACGTCCTGGGGGTCCGGCAGTTCGTCGCGCGTGACGATCCAGGGCCCCAGCGGGCAGTAGCCGTCCAGCCCTTTCCCCTTGTACCACTGCTGGTGGCGGCGCTGCAGGTCGCGCGCGGTGATGTCGTTGCCCACGGTGTAGCCGAAGACGTGGTCCAGCGCGCGACCTTCCGTGATATCGCATCCGGCCGTCCCGATGACCACGACGAGCTCGACCTCCCAGTCGACGCGCGTCGAGACATGGCCGTGCCACGGGATCGCCGCGTCCGGGCCGATGACCGTGGTTGGCGGCTTGGTGAAGTAGACAGGGTCCTCAGGCAGGCCTTCGGTGACCGCGGATTCAGCCGCGTGCTCCGCGTAGTTCAGCCCTACGCAGACGATGTTACGCGCCGGTCGAGGTATCGGCGCGAGCAGCCGCGCCTCCGCAAGCGCGACGGACGATCGCTGAAGGACGCCGGGATCGGATGACGCCGCATCCACGAGCCGCCGCGCGCCCGCTAGCGCGGGGTCGCCCTCAGCGATGAAGGCGAGCATGCTCTCCGGCAAAACAACGCCGAGCGCGGCGCCGGCGTCCGCGGCATCGAGGACGCGGTCCTGGACGAGCAGGCCCAGCCTGGGGTTGCGTTCGCGTTCGTAAGTCAGCAATCGCATCAGTACCAGCGCGTGGCGATCACCCGGCCGGCGTGCCGCGCGAGCACGTGCAGCGTCAGCTCGTCCTCGTCTCGAAAGCGCTTGCCGCCGTCGCGGTCGGTCACGTAGAGCGCGCCGCGCAGGTTCGCGTCGACCCAGATCGGGAGGCCGAGCAGCGTCCGCATGCCGGGGTGCTTGGGAGGGAAGCCGAACGCCTTGGCGTGGTCTTCCAGGTTGTCGATGCGGACCGCGAGGCCGTCCTTTCGCATCGTGCCGAGCGGGCCGTGGCCCTGCGGCGCCGACTTCAGCCTGCGCTCCTCCGCGGGCGACAGCCCGCTTGCGACGAAACCTTCGACCTCATCGCGTCCGTCCACGACGACGAGCGCTCCGTAACGGGCGTTCGTCAGCTCCTTCGCC
>JBBDNH010000253.1:0-2721 GCA_040877745.1 Dehalococcoidia bacterium | reverse complement strand
CACGGCAGCGGCCCCACGCTGACTTCGCGGAAGGCGACGATCGACTCGCCGTCGAGGTTCTGGAGGCCGATGTAGCCGAACTCGCCGCGGGGGCCGCGCTCGGGCTCGTAGGGGAACTCCTGCGGCGGCACCTCGTCGTCCGGCGCGAGCGACGTGACCTCGGTCCCGTTGAGGACGACGGTCGTGCGCAGACCGTCGAGGATGATGTCCATCTCGTTCCACTCGCCCGGCGGGAGCTGGACGCCTTCGGGCGACCTGGTCATGGAGTAGATGCCGCCGGTGCGATGGTAGTCGTCGCCGGTCTCCAGGATCTGGACTTCGTAGCCGTGGTGGACGGCGTACCAGGCGTCTTTGGGCCGCTCGTCGATGCGGATGAAGACGCCGGAGTTGTCCTCGACGCGGCTGACGCGATAGACGACGCGCAGGGTGGCGTTGCCCACCTTGGACTCGGTGTGCCAGAGCAGGCCCATGCCTCCTTCGGTGACGAGCGCGCCGTCCTGCACGGAGAAGCTGCCGCGCCCGGCCATCTGCCAGCCGGAGAGGTCGCGGCCGTTGAAGAGCTGCTTACGGTCTGTTGTCACGCTGATGGCTCCCCGCACTCAGAGAGCATGATGCGGGGGAGGAACGGTTGTGTCAACTGGGGGGCGTGGTACCCCCGGCAGGAGTCGAACCTGCGACCTACGGTTTAGGAAACCGTCGCTCTATCCTACTGAGCTACGGGGGCAAGAGAGGGAGCTGAGAAGACGAAGGGAGCGGTTGGTTGCACGCGATCCGCCTCCCTGCTTTCGGCTACCGCTCGCGTCTCGCTTCCAAGTAGTGGTGGAGATAGGGGGATTCGAACCCCCGACCTCTGCGTTGCGAACGCAGCGCTCTCCCAATTGAGCTATATCCCCACGCGGGCATTATAACATCGGAGCCGCAGCAGGAAGAAAGAGAATGCACCGCAAGGGCCCTTGTCGGCTGGTGGCGGGGAAACGGCGTCGGGCCCTTGCAGCGCAGTGCATTAGCGCGCGTCGCGCGCGCCTCACCCTTACCATCGACTGCAGCCCGAGGTTCTGAAGGGGGTCCGGAGGAAAATCTACGGATAGGGCTCAAACTCTCCATGCGGCCCCAGACGGAGAACGCCGACCGGTCGCAGGCCGACCAGCCGCGGATGGAGGATGCGCGCGAGCAGCTCGGTACCGTCGACCAGGCGCGGGCCGGGGCGGCTGAAGTACGCCGAGCCGTCGACCGCGAAGACACGACCATCGCGGACGGCCGGGATGTCGCTCCAGCCGGCACGCGCCGAGAGGTCGGCGAGCCTCGCGGCGGCCTCGGTCTCGTCGAAGCCGCAGGGCATAAGCACCAGCACCTCGGGCGCGTAGCGCAGGACCTCGTCCCACGCGATGGCGGCGGACGGCTCGCCCTCGCGTCCGAGGCCGTCCTCGCCGCCGGCGATGCGCACCTGCTCGGGCACCCAGTGGCCGCCGCAGTAGATCGGGTCGAGCCATTCGCAGCACAGTACCCGCGGTTGCTCGCGTGCGCCGGCGACCGAACGCCGGACGGCGTCGATGCGTCCCCGCAGGTCCGCGACGAGCTGCCGGGCGCAGTCGGGCACGCCGAGCGCGTCGCCGGCCAGCGCGATGCTGTCGAGCACGCCATCGATCGTGTGCGGGTCGAGCGAGACGACGCGGGCGCCGTCCGGCATGCTACAGACCGCCTCCTCGACGTCGGAGCGCGGCACGGCGCAGACCTCGCAGAGGCTCTGCGTGAGGACGACCTCGGGCGCGAGCGCGACGAGGCGGTCGGCGTCCAGCTCGTAGATCGTGTGGGCGTCGCGCGCGCTGGCGCGGACCGCGCGGTCGATCTCGGCGCTGGGGAGGCCTGGCGCTAGCAGGCTGCGGGTGACCGCCGGGTAGGCGGCGGCCTCGGGCGGGTAGTCGCACTCATGCGTGACCGCGACGAGTTCGTCGCCGAGGCCCAGCGCGTAGACGATCTCGGTCGCGCTGGGGAGCAGCGAGGCGATGCGCAGGGTTCGTCGTGGGGCAGACATCGGTGTCACGATAGCCTAGGGAGGTGCGGCGGAACAAAATAACAGAGCCGGCCCGAAGGCCGGCCCTGTAGCCGCTGTCCCTGCGTCTGCTCTCCTCGACGGCCCCGCTTCCGTCGGGGAGGGCACCCCGACGAATCGGGGGGCGTCCTACCCAGCGCTGATTGTACCACCCCAGGTCGACTACGTCGAATCGAGGCGCTCAGGGTTGACCGCACGGCGGATCCTGGTACGCTTGTGGCGGTGCGGTACGGGATATCCTACTGCGCTGGCGCAACCAGGGACGTTCGAAGAGGAGGCTGCCATGACCGTCCGACCCAGGATCATCGCTCTGATCATCGCGCTCGCGGGCTTCGGCTTGCTGGGGCTTGCGGCCACGCCGTCGCAGGCCCAGGAGACCGCCACCGTCGCCGTGGGCGACTTCTACTTCTGCAGTGAATCGTTCGAGGGCGGCGAGTGCGTGACCACCATCGAGGCTGGGGACACGGTGCTCTGGGAGTTCTCCGGCGCGGCGAGCACGCACACGACGACGGGCGACGGCTGGGACTCCGGCAACATTAGCGGCGGCACGTTCTCGTTCACGTTCGACGAGGAAGGCGAGTTCGCGTACGTGTGCAACATCCATCCCTCGCTGATGACGGGCCGGATCGCCGTCGAAGCCGGCCCCGACACGCCGGTCGACAGCGACGACG
>JBBDNH010000252.1:0-2742 GCA_040877745.1 Dehalococcoidia bacterium | reverse complement strand
CCGCGAGCACGCACGCGGCTGCGAGCGAGTTGAACACCGGCAGGTCCGGCCCGAGCAGCGGGCGCAGGATCTCCAATGTGACGACGTTCAGCGCGAAGTAGGCATAGACGACGGTTGGCACGCCGGCCAGCGCTTCCAACACCGGCTTCAGCAGCTTACGCGTCCGGGGGGCGGCGTACTCGCTCAGGTAGATCGCGGTGGCGAGGCCGATGGGCAGGGCGAGGACCAACGCCCAGAAGACGACGTTTACGGTTCCGGCAACGAGCTCCCAGATCCCGAAGGAGACCGGCTTGAAGAGCGGCTGCCAGTTGGTGTCGAGGAAGAACTCTCTTGGCGAGACCTCCTGGAAGAACGTGGCGGTCTCGCTGAAGAGGACGTAGATGATCAGGCCAGTGGTGACCAGCGAGGCCGTCGCGCAGAGCAGCAACAGCGCCTTGATGACGACCTCGCCGGCGTGGCTAAACGGCCGCTTTCGTAGCGCCTGATGAACCGTGTCCTGGCCTAGTGTGCTGCTATCCCACATGCGACCTCCCGTTCGCCTGTGTTCCAAGCGGTGCCGGGGCGGCTAGCCCTTCTGGGAGGGTCCCTAGTCCGGCTGTTCGCCGGGCTTGGGGTGAGGGACTAGCCGCCTGCACCAAGACCGATCCCGCTACGGCAGGAACGGCGCGATCTTGTCGAACTGCTCCTGCAGCAGGTCGGCCGGCATGGTCACGTAACCGACCTCCGGTACCAGCGCAAACTCGCCGCCGCTGTTCGCACCGTCGGTGTTCTCCAGGTAGAAGTTGGCGAATCCCAGCACCTCAGGCCGGTTCTGCAGGAACTCCTCCCTGGTGTAGATGAACAGCGGGCGGCTCAGCGGCGTGTACGTGCCGTCCAGCGCGGCCTCGAACGATGGCGTGACGCAGCCGCCCCCGCCGTCGATCGCCACGGCGTTCAGCGCGTCGCCGGCCTCCAGGAAGTAGGCGAAGCCGAAGTAGCCGATCGCGTTTCGATCGTTCTCGATGCCGCGGGCAAGCAGGTTGTCGTCCTCGGATGGGGTGCCGTCTCCACGGTGCGCGGCGTTCTCGTCCACGCCTTCGATGATCGCCTCGACGAAGTAGTCGAACGTCCCGGAGTCGGTGCCGGGGTAGTAGAAGATGATGTTGTCACTCGGCCACTCCGGGTTGATGTCGGCCCACGTGTTCGCCTGACCTGTGAAGAGCCGGTGCACCTCGTCCACCGTGAGGCAATCGACGAAGTCGTTGCTTGGGTGCACCATGACGGTGAGCGCGTCGATGGCCACCTGGATCTCGACGATGTCGTTGATGTCGTTGTCGGCGCAGGCCTGGACCTCGTCGTCCTCGATCGGGCGCGAGGCGTCGCTGAACTCCGTCTCGCCGCGACAGAAGACCTCGAAGCCGCCGCCGGTACCGGAAAAGGCGACGTCGACGCGCACGTCGGAGACCGCGATGAACTCCTCGGCGGCTGCCGCAGATATCGGAAACACCGTCGACGAGCCGTCGATGCGGATGTCGCCGCTCAGGCTGCCGTAGTCGATGCCGTCTGCGCCATTCGGCTCCGTCTCCGAGGCGGGCGTGGTGGGGTCTGGCTCGTCGCCGTTGTCCTCGTCGTCGCTACAGGCGAGGGCAAAGATAGCGACGATCGCGAGGGCCATCGTCGCGACGCCCAGCAGGGCAGACCTCCCGATTCGCTCTCTCCAGCTAGTTCGTTCCGTCAGGGTCATGTGGGGGTACCTCCTCAGTGTGGAATCATTGGATGCTTGCTTCATACGTTCACGATAGACCTGGTCGCCTTAATGGGGGGTTAACGGAGGTGAACGGCAGCTTAAGGTTCTTGGGCCTTCTGGCCGGCGCGCACGACGGCGAGCGCCTCGCGCCAGGACGCGAGCATCTCTTCGAGCATGGCGGCGGCCTGGAGGCCGATGCGGACCTCGTCAGGGCGCTGGGCCTTGCCAAGGCCACAGCGCAGCTCGAAGAGGGAGCGCTCGCCGGCGTCAGCATAGAGCCGCCAGCTTAAGGCCGGATTGACGCCGGTTAAGGTCGCGTAAAGGCTGGGTTAATGGGAGCGGGGCGCGAAGCTAGCGCTCGATCGCGACGGACGAGCTTGGGATGGTGAACGTGAACGTGCTGCCGCGTCCCGGGTCGCTGCTGACGCCCACCGTGCCGCCGTGCGCCTCCACCGTGTGCTTCACGATGGCGAGGCCGAGGCCGGAGCCGGCCCCGACGCGCGAGCGGTCGCCTTTGTAGAAGCGCTCGAACACGCGCGGCAGCTCGTCAGCGTCGATGCCCTCGCCGGTATCGTGCACGCGCACGGTGACGGTGTCAGCTTCTCTGTTCGCCGAGACATGGACGCTGCCGCCCGCCGGGGTGAACTTGATCGCGTTCTGGAGCAGGTTCAGCACCACGCGCTCCAGCCGCTCGCCGTCGCCGGTGATCGCGGGCAGGCCGGGAGAGACTTCGAGCGTGAGGCCAACGTCGTTCAGCTGCGCCTGCGCGCGCATGCGCTCGACCGCGCGAGCGAGGACGTCGCTGACATCGACCGGCTGTCGCACGAGCGGCACCTGGCCTGACTCGATGCGCGAGAGCTCCAGCAGCTCCTCGACCATCTGTACCAGGCGGTCGGCCTCGGCGTCAGCGCGCGCGAGGAAGTCGGCGGCCGCTTCCGGTTCGGCCAGGGCGC
Organism: Dehalococcoidia bacterium; assembly: GCA_040877745.1. Classification (GTDB taxonomy): domain Bacteria; phylum Chloroflexota; class Dehalococcoidia; order DSTF01; family RBG-16-68-14; genus JBBDNH01. Next base: position 63 of record JBBDNH010000252.1, on the reverse strand, counting down.
CGCGCTGGAGCGTCTCGATCACGGACTTGATCGCGGCGAGCGGCGTCCGCAGCTCGTGCGAGA
>JBBDNH010000251.1:0-2769 GCA_040877745.1 Dehalococcoidia bacterium | reverse complement strand
CAACGTCTCAGAAGTATCCCATGGGCCGGTGATCTCGCCGGCGGCTCGCACCTTGACCGCCGTCATGAAGCCGGACGCGTAGACGGCGAGCCACTTGCCCAGGTACTCGTTGTAGGCCACCTCGATGCCGTTGTGACGGCCGGGCTGGGTCCAGAGCGGCTCGATGTAGTTGAGGCGCGGGCTCCAGGCACCTGCTTCCTCGTCCCACAGGCCGTCCACCCACGTGCCAGAACCCCCGATGCCGGGCTGCCAGAACTCGTACGCGCCGAGCGACTCGATGTCCGCCGCCGGCGCGCGTGCGAGGATCGTGTCGGTCGCCCAGTCATCGCGGGCTGCGTCCAGGAACACGTAGACGTACTCGCCGTCCATGAGCGTGCGGAACGGCAGCGGCCCTCCAGCCGGCCACGGCAGCGCGCCGTCGAAGGCGCGCTCCGCCGTCAGCGTCCGCGTGTCGAACGACGCCAGCCCAACACCGGCGACCTGCCAGTCGTCCAGCTCGTCCTCGCCAACGATCGACGCGTAGAAAAAGTGCACGCGATCAGGCGACGTCGCCTCCATGCCGAGCGGCCAGACGGTGAGCTCGCCGTCCGACGCCTTGGGCAGCAGCGACGCGGCGCCATTCGCGGAGCTGCCCGGCACGAGCGTGATGCAGTCCGCGGCGGAGCGGTCGCCGCTCCAACCGATGCCGTTCGGGTTGAGGCCGCCGTTCGCGAGCACGGTGTCGCCGAAGTTCCAGAAGACGACGCCGCCCAGCCCGACGCTGTGGCCGCCGTCCTCGCCGATCACGCCTGCCCTGCTCTGCTGGCTGCCGAGCATCGAGCAGACCATGCGGTCCGCGGCCACCACGACCGGGTGCCGCGCGAGGAACGGCTCGCCGGCGTACGACCCGCCGGCGGCCAGCGGCCCCGGGCTCGCGGGGATGAACGCGCAGAGCGCCATCAGCAGCGCGGTCAGCAACAACAGCGGCCGCACTGATGGCAGGCTCAGCGCGCGCGGCGTTCCCGCTTCGGGCAGCCCTGCCCTGCCCTCCGGACGCCAGGTTGGTATCGACACCGGCAGCCGCCCGAACGGCGGCGCCGCGCTCCGCGCGTGGTCGAAGGGCCAGCTCACCTCGGGCAGCGTCACGAATCTTCCCCCTGAGGACAACAATGGCCCGGGCAGTTGATGCTTCCCGAGGCCGCACTCCAGTGTACTCGGCGGCTGTGCTACTTGACGAACCTTACGTGCACGTTATAGTATGCGCCTCGGTGCGCCGAAGCATGCGCGCCGAAAGTTGTCGCTTAGATTACATCGGAGTTTTCCCTACGTGAGCGAGTACAGAAAGCCTGTCCCGCAGCCCAGCCCCGACACCCAGCGTTTCTGGGACGGCTGCAAGCAGCACGAGCTCTGGATACCGTACTGCCTCAGCTGCGAGCAGCACTTCTTCTACCCGCGCCCGTTCTGTCCTCGCTGCTTCGGTTGGGAGGTCGAGTGGCGGAAGGCGAGCGGCAAGGCGACGCTCTACACGTTCGCCATCCAGTACCGGCCGCAAGGCCCGGGCTTCGAGCCGCCCTACGTCACGGCGATCGTGCAGCTCGAAGAGGGACCGCGCCTGCTGAGCAACCTGGTCGACGTCGAGCCGGACCCGGAGCAGATCCGGTGCGACATGCCGCTCGAGGTCGTGTTCGAAGACATCACCGACGAGATCTCGCTGCCGAAGTTCCGGCCGGCGAGCTAGGAGCGAGTTTGCTGTGAGCCTATCGAAGAAGGTCGCCCTCGTCGGTGTCGACGAGTCGGACGAAATCGGCATCTGCGAGGGCAAGACCGCCATCCAGCTCCACGCCGAGGCGGCGCGCAACGCCCTGCGCGACGCCGGCCTGGAGCTGTCGGACGTCGATGGCCTCGGGACGGCCGGACCGTCTGTGATGCAGCTCGCCGAGTACCTGGGCGTCCAACCGTCGTACATGGACGGCACCAGCGTGGGCGGCTCGTCGTTCGTCATCCAGGTGCAGCATGCCGCGGCGGCCATCGAGGCCGGCATCTGCAACGTCATGCTGATCACCCACGGCGAGATGGGCTACTCGGCCCGGCGCGGACGCGCCGCCCGCGGCGGTGGCGGGCCCGGCCGCTTCATGATGGACGCAAGCTCGCCGCAGGCGCAGTTCGAGATGCCCTACGGCACCGGCGGACCGCCGAGCGTCTACTCCATGGCCGCGATGCGACACATGCACGAGTTCGGCACGACGCACGAGCAGCTCGCCGAGATCGCGGTCGCGACGCGCAAGTGGGCGCAGCTCAACCCAAAGGCGTTCATGCGCGACCCGCTCAGCATCGACGATGTGCTGAGCTCGCGCTGGATCGCCTACCCGTTCCACCTCTACGACTGCTGCCTGGTCACCGACGCCGGCGGCGCTTGCGTCGTCGTGAGCGCGGAGCGGGCCAAGGAGCTACCGAAGAAGCCGGTCTGGCTCCTCGGCTCGGGCGAGGCGACGACGCACGGCAGCATGGTGAACAACCCCGACCTCACCCAGACGCCCGCGCGCCACTCCGGCAAGCGGGCGTTCGAGATGGCCGGCCTGACGCCCAAGGACATCGACGTCGTGGAGGTGTACGACTCGTTCACGTACACCGTGCTGACGACCATCGAGGAGCTCGGCTTCTGCAAGAAGGGCGAGGGCGGGCCGTTCCTCTCGAACCAGCGCTCAGCGCCCGGCGGTGAGTTTCCGCTGAACACGAACGGCGGCGGTCTCTCCTACACGCACCCCGGCATGTACGGCATGTTCCTGATCA
>JBBDNH010000250.1:0-15447 GCA_040877745.1 Dehalococcoidia bacterium | reverse complement strand
CATGGGTGAGGTGGTGGAGGGATCTGCGGGATGAATCCCGCAGCTTGCCTGCCCCACCGCAGGGCCGCAGCTTGGCAGGCTGAAGCCTGCCCCACGTAGGGAGGTCGGGTTCTAGGTTCTGGGTTCCTGGTCCTGCGCCGTCAGGCGCCAGGGTTCTGCGCCGCCAGGCGCTCGACGAAGACGTCCATGATGCCGCCGCAGATCTTGTCGTCGCCCTCGACGTCCTCGGTGAGGTCGACGGTGACGAGTCGCGGGAGGCCGTCGCGCATGGTGTCCATGGCGGCCTGCCAGACCTCGGCCTCGCCGCAGCCGCCGCCGATGGTGCCGCAGAACGAGCCGTCTGGGCGGACGGCCATCTTGGCGCCGGGCTTGCGCGGCGTCGAGCCGCGGCTGGTGGCGACGGTAGCGAGCACGAGCCGGCCGCCGTTTTGCAGGGCGAGGTCGATCTCGTCGTAGACTTCTTTCATGGTGGTAGTAGGATAGCACGGGCCGTGTCCGGCAGGCTGAAGCCTGCCCCACGCAAGAGGCTAGGCTGCCCGCAGTAGGGGACGCTCCGGCCACCTGAGAGTCTTGGCCGCTCCGGCAGGCTGAAGCCTGCCCTACGTAGGGGGAGGCTGCCCCGCGCTAGGGCCTGCTCCGGCAGGCTGAAGCCTGCCTCACGCAGGGGGCGTTGGGTTCTAGGTTCCGGGTTCTGGGCGGCCAGGCGCCCCACGATAGCGGACAGCGTTGGACATCCCTCGCGGTGGCGACAGACCCTTTCCGCCAGAGGCGGACAAGCTGCTTCGCTCAGGGTGACAAGAACACGCTACGACTCGATCTCCGGGGAGGACCAGAAGCGCGCGCGGCCGAGCTGCTTGCTGAGGCGGCGGCGGATGCGCAGGCCGAGCCTGGATACGAGAAACGCGGGGCTGGCGGCGGGCGTGAGCTCGGCGAGGACGACGCCGTTGGAGCGCACGTTCGCCCAGTCGAAGCCGGCGCTTGCGATGGCGTCACGTTCGCAGGCGAGGTACTGGTCGCCGTCGCGGCGGTAGTACTGGAGCGAGAGCGCGCGATAGCCCTGCGTCAGGCGGCGGAGCGCCGGCTCGTCGTAGATGCGCAGCCAGGCGTTGACGTTGCGGCGGCCGTAGGGCGCGCTGAGCAGCAGCCGGCCACCGGGACGCAGGAGACGGCGCATGTGTCGCATCGCGACCTCGTCGCCGAACTGGTCGGGCCCCTGGCCGTAGACATCGAGGCCGATGTGCTCGATGGTCGAGATGCAGGTGATCACGTCGAACGACGCAGGACGCAGCGGCGCGCGCGTGAGGTCTGCGCGCAGGACGGCGACGCCGGGCTGGGGCCGCGTGGGGCGGAGGTCGATGGCATAGACGCGGCAGCCCGGCGGGAGCTGCTGGAGGTAGCGGCTCGTCGCCGAACCGACGTCGAGGACGCGCTCGCCCGGCCGCACCATGGAGATGGCCCATGGCTCCTCGACCGTGCGGTCGGTCGCGACGCTCTCGAAGTGCTCGGTGCTGGGGTAATCGTCAGCGGCCATGGCTACAGCGCAACCGCCCGCCATGCTACCATAGCCGTCGCCGAGGAACGATGGAACAGGGAGCCGAAGACGCCGTCCACGAGCACGCCAAGGCGCTGATCGCGCGCGACTTCGGCGCGGCGCTGCGCAGCATGACGCCCGACGCGCTGGGCCAGGCGATGGCGGTCGGCAATACGACCTGGATCGTGACGGGCTACGACGTGACGCCCGAGGGCCGCGACGGCGACGACTTCGTCTTCGCGATCGCGTACGAGACCGACCTCGGACGGCTGAGCCTGCACTATCGCGTCCGGGACATCGCCGGCGAGTGGAAGGTGGCGGACATCACGCGCGACGGCGACGGCTAGGCCGCGCGCTCCGCGACGACCCAGATGTGGTTCGAGAAGAGCCGGTTCAGCGGCGGCAAGCGGCTGAACGGGCGCAGAAAGCGCACGACGTCGAGGGCGGCGAGCGCGGCGTTGTGCCAGCGCAGCTCCGGCGGGTAGAGGCGCACGGACGGCGGCTCCCAGAAATCGATGCTTCGCACACGGAAGCCCGCGCCGCGCAGCGCGCCGCGCAGCGAGCCCGGCGACTGCGGATTGACGTGGAGCGTGCGCTCGTATTCGTCGTGCGGGAACGCGGGCCCGGCGGGCAGCACGATCTCGTTCAGGAGCCGGTTGCGCTGGCGGAGCAATCGCGCCGCGCCCAGCAGCGCGCGGTGGATGTTTCGGACGTAGTGGCGGTAGACGATGTCCTCGAAGAGGCGGTTGGGCGACGTGTGGACGATCAGGCGGCCGCCGGGCTTGAGCGCTCGAAACGCCTCCGCGAACGCCCGCTCCAGGTCCGGCTGCGAGACGTGCTCCGCGAAATCGAGCATGAGCGCGACGTCGAACGTCGCGTCGCGGAACGCGAGATGCGTCGCATCCACGCGCGCGAGCGACGTTCGCTCGCCGTCGAGCGATTGCCGGGCGACGGAGAGCGCGGCCTGCGCGTAGTCGATCCCGACGGCCTCCGCGCCGCGAAGGGCGCTCTGGAGGACGACTTCGCCCCGGCCGCAGGCGACGTCCAGCACGCGCTGGCCGGGGCGGGGGCCGGCCAGCTGGAGCGCGCGCTCCAGGCGCGCTGAGAGCCGGCGGCCATGGCTCTCCGCGAACTCGGCGTGGCCTTCGACCGCGCTGCGGTAGTACTCGTCGGTGTAGGCTTCGGGCTCGATGCGCGCCGCGGGCTCGGGCATGCGGCTCCTCTCCAGCAGGCCCATGATAGGCGGCGCCTGAGTGTGGGGCAACGGGGAGAACGTCGACCGCCCCGTGAACGGGGCGGCATGGGGCGCCTGAGCGCGGATCGGCGTTGGCCAGTCCTCGCAGGGGCGACAGGCCCCTCGCTTCGCTCAGGGTGACAGAGTCGATCGAGCGCACTCCCTCACCCCCATCCCCTCTCCCTCTGCGAGGGAGAGGGGCGCGTGTCGTCGAGCGAGCTCGTTCGGAGAGCTGGGGTGAGGGAGATGCGTCGCCTGAGTGTGGGGCAACGGGGCGTCATGCACAACTGTGTTGGCCGGCCCTCGCAGGGGCGACAGACCCTTCGCTTCGCTCAGGGTGACGAGTAAGCCGTGCGACGGGGTTCGCAAGCTTGCTTCGCAGTCTAACCTTGACGTTCGGGTCAAACTTCGCTACCATTCACCTGATATGGCGCAAAAGCGACAGGCCTCGGATGTGCCGGTCGACGAGCCCTACCTTCAGATCGGCGAAGTAGCCGAGCGCACCGGCGTTACCCAGCGCACCCTCCGATTCTACGAAGAACGTGGCCTGCTCAAGCCGCCGACCCGCATGGAAGGCGGCTTTCGTCTCTACTCCGAGGCCGACATCCAGCGCGTCGAGCGCATCCGAAGGCTCCAGCAGCTCCTGGGCTTCCCCCTGGCCGAGATCAAGGAGATGGTGGACGCGGAGGAGGTCAAGCTCCAGCTCCGCGCCGAGTACCGGCCCGAAGCAGCGCTATCGCAGAAGCGCACGCAGCTGCTGAAGGCAATCGAGGTGACGGATCGCCAGTTCGCGCTGATCAGGCAGAAGGTCGACGCGCTGGCGGACATGCAGTCGAAGCTGGAGGAGCGGCTGACCACCTTCCATGGCTGGCTGGACCAGATCGACGAGCAGCTGACGGCCGAGCGCAAGCCGAAGGCAAAAGCGAAGGTCTAAGCAGCACCAGACGCGACGCCCCAGACGGGGCGTTTTTCTATGCCCGCCAACGAGCTAGACTGCGAACGAGCGGCCCATGAACACCGTCTACCTCGCCGACAACCTGGACATCTTGCACGACCTGGCGCCCGGCTCCATCCCTCTGATCTACGCCGATCCGCCGTTCAACACCGGCAAGACGCAGCGTCGCACGCGCATCCGGACAGTGCGCAGCGAGGACGGCGATCGCACAGGCTTCGCGGGGAAGCGCTACCGGACGGTCGCTGCCGGCTCGCGTGAGTTCGCGGACCAGCACGACGACTATCTTGGCTTCCTGGAACCGCGCCTGCGCGCGATGCATCGCGTCCTGGCGGGCGACGGCACGCTCTATTTCCATATCGACTACCGGGAGGCGCACTACTGCAAACTGCTGCTGGACGAGATCTTCGGCCGCGAGTGCTTCCTGAACGAGATCATCTGGGCGTATGACTACGGCGGGCGGCCGAAGGACCGCTGGCCGGCGAAGCACGACACGATCCTCGTGTACGTGAAGGACCCCGAGCGCTTCGTATTCAATTACGAGGAGATCGAACGCATCCCGTATATGACGCCGGGCCTCGTGGGGCCGGAGAAGGCCGCGCGCGGCAAGCTGCCGACGGACGTCTGGTGGCACTCGATCGTGGGGACGAACAGCCGGGAGCGGAACGGCTACCCGACGCAGAAGCCGGTCGCAATCCTGCGGCGCATCGTCGAAGCGTCGTCGCGGCCGGGCGACGTGGTGCTCGACGCGTTCGCGGGCAGCGGCACAACGGGCGAGGCCGCGCACGCGCTCGGGCGGCGCTTCGTGCTGATCGACAGCTCGCGAGACGCGGTGGATGTGATGGCGCGGCGCTTCGCGTCGCTGCCGGACGTGGAGTTCGTGGGGTACGAGGCGCGCCGGGCCAGCGCCCGTTAGTGCGCCGTACGCTAGTGCGCGTCTTCCTCCTGCGGCGGCGGGAGCGGCTTCACCCAGCCCATCCCGATGCGCACGACCAGCAGGATCAGCCCGAGGCCGGCGGCGCCTCCGGCGGCGACGAGCGTCCAGAGCATCACCGGAATGCGGGTGTCGTCGCCGGCGCCGTCGTCGACCTGGGCCGGCGCGGCGGGCAGGCTGTGATCGACGGCGCTGAGCGTCAGGGCGTCGCTTGCGGCGACGCTTGTCGGGGTGAGGCCGCCGATCGCGAGCCACGCGAACGCGACGAGCGCAACGGCAGCCAGCGTCCCGCAGGCGTACTTAGCTACAGAGTCGCTCACGACAGCGATACTCCCAGCCTGCCGAGCAGCCCTTCGAGCTCCTCGTCCGAGTAGAAATGCAGCACGAGCCTGCCACGGCCGCTCTTGCGCCGCCGCAGCTCGACCTTGGTACCGACCGAAGCGCGCAGCCGTTCTTCAAGCGCCGCGGTCTCCGGGTCCGCGCTCGCCGCGGGCTTCGCTGCGGTCGCCGCGCCGCCGTCCCGCCACGTCCGAACGAGCTTTTCGGTCTGGCGAACGGTGAGGCCGCGCTGCTGCACCTGCCGCCACGCATCGTGGCGCGCGGCCTCGTCGTCGAGGCCCAGCAGCGCCCGCGCGTGGCCTTCGGAGATCGCGCCGCCGGCGACGCTCGCCTTGATCTCGTCGCTGAGGGCGAGCAGGCGCATGGCGTTGGCGACGGCCGTCCGGCTGCGGCCGACGCGCTTCGCGATCTCCTCCTGGGTCATTCCGAACTCGCCGGCGAGACGTCGGAACGCGTTCGCCTCCTCCAGCACGTTGAGGTCCTCACGCTGGAGGTTCTCGACGAGGGCGATCTCCAGCAGCTCCTTGCTGGCAGCGTCCTTCACGACGACGGGCACGCGGCTGAGCCCGGCGATACGCGCCGCGCGCAGCCTCCGTTCTCCGGCGATGAGCTGGTAGACGCCTTCAGCGCCGCTCTGCGTCACGATAAGCGGCTGAAGGACGCCATGCTCGCGCATGCTCTCCACCAGTTCGTCCAACGACTGATCGCTCGTTGGCGCCCGCGGCTGGTGCGGATTGGGGACGATCAGGTCGACATCGACCTCGTCGACGCCGACCGCCGTAGCCGGGATCAGCGCCTCCAGCCCCCGACCCAACCCTCGCGTGCGTGTCATGTTGCCACCTCCGCTATCGCTCCGACGGCCTCTAGCACTTCCCCGGCCAGCGCATCGTACGCCGCCGAGCCGGTCGAACGAGGATCGTACGCGTGGATAGGCAGCCCGTGGCTGGGCGCCTCGCCGAGCCGCACGCTGCGCGGGATCACGGTGCGAAAGGTGTTCGGGAAGTGCTTCCGCACCTCGTCCGCCACCTGCTGGGAGAGCGTGGTCCGGCGGTCGAACATCGTGAGCAGCAGGCCGCGCAGGACCAGCTGGTGGTTCAGGTTGCGCCGCACGAGCTCGAGCGTGTTCGTGAACTGGCCCAGCCCTTCGAGCGCGAGGTACTCGCACTGCACCGGAACGATGACCTCGTCGGCCGCTGCGAGCGCGTTGACGGTGAGGAGCCCCAGTGACGGCGGACAATCGATGAGGACAAAGCGATAGCTCTCCAGTGCGCCCTCCAGCGCGCGCTTGAGGCGATATTCTCTCGCCATCGCGCCGGCGAGCTCGACCTCCGCGCCGGCGAGATCCGACGTGGACGGGACGATCGAAAGCCGTTCGCGCTCTGTCGCGACGACGACGTCCGCGAGCTTCGCCTCCTCGGCGATCAGCTCGTAGCTCGTCTTGCCGGGCGACGCGGTGATGCCGAGGCCCGCCGTGGCGTTCGCCTGAGGGTCGACGTCGACGAGGAGCACGTCGTGGCCGGCGCGCGCGAGGGCGTCGCTGAGGTTGATGGCGGTCGTCGTCTTGCCGACGCCACCCTTCTGGTTCGCCAGGGCCATGACCGTGGTCATCGCAGCACCACCTCGGGGTGCTCCATCATGCGCGCCTCGATGCCGGCGCGGCCGGCGACGCCATCGATGCCGGGCGCCTCGACCGACCAGGCAGCCGCGGACGAAGCGAAGCGGGCCGCCTGGGCGGCGTCGCCGGTCTCGTGATAGCGCACCATGAACGCCGTGGCAAAGATGTCGCCCGCGCCGGTGGGATCGACCTCCCTAGCTGGGATGGCGTCGATCGCGCGCCAGCGGCCGTGCTCGTGGATGCGCGCGCCGCGACGCTCGCGGGTCACGACCGTGACGGGTACGTCGGCGGCCCAGCGATCGATCTGCTCGGGCCGGTCGCCGACGTCCTCGTCCGAGACGAAGAGCAGTCGGCAGCTCGACCAGAACGGCGGGCCGGTCCACTGCGAGCGGCGTACGTGACCTTCGGCGTCGAGCTCGCGCAGCCATCCCTGCGCAGCGATGCCGACCAGCGCGTTCGCGAAGACGCCTGGTAGCTCCGGGCTGACTTCGCGGCAGACCGGGCCGATGAGCGCCATCGGCGCATCCCGCCAGGCATCCGGGATGTCTTGCTCCTCGATCGGCTCGGCTTGCGCCGCAACGCGCTGCCGTCGAGTGGCGCCCTCGTAGGTGTTCTCGAACGTCGTGGTGCGGGCGGCCGGGCGGCCTGCGATCTCAATCTTCGGCATGATCCCTGCCATCTCCAGGTCCGGTCCAACGCGCGTGACGACTCCGACGCGCAGTCCCAGCTTTTGCGCCTGCGCCGCGCCGAAGCTGGCGGTGCCACCGAGACGCCATCCCTCCCGCGTGACGTCTCGCACGACGTGCCCCACGACCACGAGATCCGGCGAGGCCATGGCGCCCTACCGCTGGACGGTGATCCTCACCTTGCGCGTCTCTCCCTCTCCGATGCTCGCGGTGGCCACCGTGGGGTCTTTGGCGAGCGCGAGGTGCACGATGCGCCGCTCGTAGGGCGGCATCGGCTCGAGCGTGATGGGGCGGCCGGACTCGCGCACCTTCTCCGCCATGCGGAATGCGATGTCGAGCAGCGATTCTTCGCGCCGCCGACGGTAGCCTTCGATGTCGACAGCGAATGGCGCCTGGTTCTTGAAGCGCCGGCTGACGATAAGGTTGACCAGGTACTGCAATGAGGCCATGGTGCTGCCCCGGCGGCCGATGAGGATACCAAGGTCCTCGCCCTCGACATCGAGTACGGCCTTCACGAGACCGACGCCGTCGCCGGGCGTCTCAGGGGCGCGCACGGTGGTGGTGGCCTCGATGTCCATCATGCGGAGCAGCGTTTCCAGCGTCTCCTGCGCGAAGGCAACTTCGTCGCCCTCGGGCTGCTCGAACGACACCGGCGACAAGCGCACCTTGGCAGGTTCGCCGCCGATGCCGAAAAGACCGGCGCGGCCCTCGGTGAGGACTTCGATGGTGACTTCGTGGCGTTCGAGGCCGATATCGACGAGCCCGTTCTCGATCGCTTCTTCAACGTCCTTGCCCGTCGCCTCGATGGATTCCTGTTCGTTAGCGTCGTCGTCTGCCACGGCGGCGCCTCCTTTTTTGCTTGCTCGCCGTCACGGCTTCTTCGGCCTTTTCGTCCGCGCCGTTCTCTTCGGCGGCTTCTGCTTGCTGCTTCTGCTCCTGCGCGGCCTGCTGCGGGGCGGTCGCGGTCGGGGTGATGGTGAAGATGCGACGCCAGTCGAACTGGCTCGGGCCCTGGTAGAAGAACTGCATGACGATGCCGACGACGTTCGTCGCGACCCAGTATAGCGCCAGGCCGCTTGGGAACTGAAGCGTGAAGAAGGCGAACATGAGCGGCATCATGAAGAGCATGGTGTTGTTCACCGACTGCTGCTGCGGGTCCGCGGAAGCTGTGGTCGGCGTGGTCATGCGCTGCTGCACCCAGGTCGAGCCTCCGACCAGCACGGCCATGATGAGCGTGGAGTCCGGCTGGGCCATGTCCATCCAGAGGAAGTGCATCTCCAGGGGGACGGCCGTGCGCAGATAGTCAAGCGGGTAGAGGCGTTGGGACAGCGCGAGCAGGTTTTCGGGCGTGGTGCCGAGCGTGAAGCGGATGCTCTGGTAGAGCGCGATCCAGATAGGGAACTGGACGAGCATCGGCCAGATACAGCCCAACGGGCTGAAGCCGGCCTCGCGGTAGACCTTCATCGTCTCCTCGGAACGACGGCGGGGGTCCTTGTGCTGCTTCTGAATCTGCTGGATGCGAGGCTGCGCGGTCTGCATCGCACGCGAGGCGCGCAGCTGCTGCTGCGTGAGCGGCCAGGTAGCGCCGCGCATGATCAGCGTGAAGATGATGATGGCGATGCCGAAGTTGCCGAACGAGACGCGCGCCAGGAGGACCAGCATGTTGGTCATGGGAATGACCAGGCCATGGGTCCAGAGCCAGTTGATCAGCTCGAACAGGTCCACGCGCGCTAGCCTCCCAGGGGCCTCGTCGTGACGAGCTGCAGCGTCGCCGGGTTGATCTGAATCAGGTTCCCGTTTGTGGTCACGATGATGATCAGCGGGCCATCCTCGCCCTCGACCGCAAGTGGATCGGCGAGCACGTCGTTGCTGAGCAGGAGCGGTGAGCCGAAGGCATCGACGCCGGTCTCCGGATCGAGGCCGAACACCTCGCCGGCTCGGTTCACGACGATCAACGACTCGCCCGCAAGCACCGGCGCGGAGCGCACGGGCTCGCCGGTGTCGAACGGCTCCCAGACGAGATCGCCGGTCGCGGCATCCACGGCGTACACCTTACCATCGAGGCTGCCGGCGTAGACGACGCCGCCCGATACGAGGGGTTCCGTCCAGAACCAATTGCCGGCGGACACCGACCAGTTCTCTTCGTGGGTCTCGAGGTCGACCGCGCGGAGCTTGCCGTCGAAGCCGGCGAGGTACACCTGCCCGGTCGCCTCGTCGACGACGGGCGGCGAGGCGACCCCCGCGCCGGTGTCGAACGTCCATGCCAGGCGGCCGTCGGCTGCGTCGATGACGTACAGCTTGCCGTCGAGCGACGTAACGAGAAGCATGCCGTTCGCCAGGGCAGGCGTGGACCACACCGGCTCGCCCGTCGGGAAGGGCGCCCAGCGTATCGAGCCGGAGGCGACGTCGAGGGCGTAGACGCGGCCGTCGTTGGAGCCGAAGTAGAGCGTGTCCTCGGACACGACTACGCCGCCGATGAGCGAGCCGTCGGTCTCGAACGGGGGCCAGGCGAGCTGGCCGTCGTCGGCGTTGATTGCGTAGAGCGTGTCCTTATGGGTGGGGATGAAGACCGTATCGGTAGACGCGCCCGGGGTGCCGTAGAGCGCAACGGGGTCGATGTCCTCGCCGTCCGGCGGGAAGGCCCACCGGGCGGAGAAGGTCGAGGAATCGACGGCGAAGAGCTCGTCGTCGTGGGAGATGAGGAGCAGCTCGCCAGCTACGACGGGCGACGCCCAGCCGTCGGGCGATGCGATCGCGGCGCAGGCGCTGGAGAGCAGCGCGAGCGGAGCGAATCCTAGAGCGAGGATGGCTGCGAGTCGCCTGTTGGGGAATCGGCGCATGGTCAGCGCGGCCGCCTCCCGCGAAGGATGGGGTATGGAAGGCGATGTTTCACGTGAAACATGCCCGTTAGCGAGCTCGTACTAGGGCACTGGGTCATAGCCGGTCGCGTGGAGCGGGTGACAACGCGCCAAACGGCGCACCATGAGCCAGCCTCCCCTGACCAGCCCATGCTTCTCGATAGCTTCGTAGCCGTAGTGCGAGCAGGAGGGCTCAAAGCGGCAGGCGGCCGGCAAGCCGGGCGATATGCCTCGCTGGTACGTCCGGATTGCGCTAAGGACCAGCCGCTTCATCCCTCGTGAGACTCCTGCAGAACACCAGCGCGACCCATGAGCGCGCTCATTTGCTCTCGTAGGTTCCAGTAGCCAGCTTCGGCGGCCCCACGCCGGGCGTTCACGACGACGTCCCAACCGCCCTGGAGCGGCAACGACCGCGCAGCTTCGCGCAGCCTTCGTTTGACCAGGTTGCGCTGTACAGCATTTCCCAGCGCCTTGCCGACCGTGAACCCAACTCTGCTGGGCTCTCGTCCCGAGCGAAGCACACGCAATACGAGTAGATCGCTCCGAAACGGCTTGCCCTTACGATAGACGGCGGTGAAGTCGCTGCTTTGCCTCAGCCGTTGCTCTCGGCGCATGCCCGCCTCGTTCAGCAGCAGCGCCGTGGCGAGCGGCACTACACCGATAGACGCTGTCGCCCCTTGCGACGGCGCGCTTGGATCACCTTTCGCCCGCCGGGAGTACTCATTCGCGCTCGAAAGCCGTGCGTCCGCTTTCGAGGAAGGCGCTTAGGTTGGTAGGTTCGCTTTGGCACAGTGCCTCCATCTCAAAATGATGCATGAACAGTATAGGAAGCGCATCCCCGTACGTCAATGAACCCGGCATGGCTTACAGGGCGAAGATCTCCTTTACTACCAGGAATCCTCGCTACGGGGAGTATTACTGCGTATTTCCGAGTCCTAGCAAGCATATCGAAGCTCACCAGCGACAATTAGCTTTCTCCCCACGCCAACAACATCGCAATGCGATGCCGGGCCTTGCGTAAGTTCGCTACGAGACGTAAGATACAGATGTATTAGCACTCTCTTGCTGAGAGTGCTAATCTGTCGCAATACTACCACGCTAGACAAGGAGGCCATAATGGCGACGGCAACAAAGGCGAAGAGCAAGACAAAGCTCGTTCCGCTGGGAGACCGGCTGGTGATCAAGGCGGTCCTGCAGGAAGAGGTGCTCGCAAGCGGCATCGTTATTCCAGACACCGCCAAAGAGAAGCCGAGCCAGGGCGAGGTGATCGCCTCCGGCCCGGGACGGCTGGACGACAACGGCAAGCGGGTCCCCATGGAGGTCAAGGTGGGCGACCGCGTCCTCTACGCTAAGTACTCCGGCCAGGAAATCAAGCTCGACCGGGAAGAGTACATCGTCCTTCAGGAGAAGGACGTGCTCTGCAAGGTCAGCTAGGCCGCACCACCACCCCAGACAAGGAGGAGAACTCGCATGGCGAAGCAGATGATCTTCGGTGAGGAGGCGCGCCGCGCGCTCCGCGACGGCGTGGACGCCCTGGCCGACGCGCTCAAGGTGACCCTGGGCCCGCGCGGCCGGAAGGTGATCCTCGATAAGAAGTTCGGGCCACCGGCCGTCGTTGACGACGGCGTATCGATTGCCAAGGAGATCGAGCTTTCGGACCCGTTCGAAAACATGGGCGCCCAGCTCGCAAAGGAAGTCGCCAGCAAGACGAACGACGTCGCCGGCGACGGCACGACGACGGCCACCGTGCTGGCGCAGGCGCTGGTGCACGAGGGCATGAAGAACGTCGCCGCGGGCGCGAACCCGCTGGCGCTCCAGCGCGGCCTGCAGAAGGGCGTCGAAGTCGTCGTCACGGCGCTGCACGCCATGTCCGAGCCGGTACTCGGTAAGGAGCAGATCGCGCAGGTCGCAGCGAACTCGGCGAACGACCCGGACGTCGGCAACACGATCGCCGAAGTGATGGAGAAGGTCGGCAAGGACGGCGTGATCACCGTCGAGGAGTCGCGCGGCCTGAAGCTGGAGACCGAGTTTGTCGAAGGCATGCAGTTCGACCGCGGCTACGTCTCGCCGTACTTCGTGACCAACACCGACCGCATGGAGGCGGAGCTGGAAGACAGCTACATCCTGATCACGGACAAGAAGATCTCCGCGGTAGCGGACATCCTGCCGGTACTGGAGCGGGTGCTGCAGGTGACGAAGAACTTCGTCATCGTCTGCGAGGACCTGGACGGCGAGGCGCTGGCGACGCTCGTCGTCAACAAGCTCCGCGGCACGATCAACGCGCTCGTGGTGAAGGCGCCCGGCTTCGGCGACCGCCGCAAGGCCATGCTGGAGGACATCGCGATCCTCACGGGCGGCACCATGATCACCGAGGAGATGGGCCGCAAGCTGGACAACGCACAGGTCGCCGACCTGGGCCGCGCCCGCAAGGTCGTCTCCGGCAAGGAAGACACAACGATTATCGAGGGGCACGGCTCCGATGAGGCGATCCAGGGCCGGATCAAGCAGATTAAGGCCCAGATCGACGACGCCACGTCCGACTTCGACCGCGAGAAGCTGCAGGAGCGGCTGGCGAAGCTGGCCGGCGGCGTGGCAATCATCAAGGTCGGCGCCGCGACCGAGGTGGAGCTAAAGGAGAAGAAGCTTCGCGTCGAGGACGCGCTTTCCGCCACGCGCGCGGCCGTCGAGGAGGGCATCGTGCCGGGCGGCGGCGTCGCGATGATGCGCGCCGTGGCCGACCTCGAGAAGCTGGAGAAGAAGCTGGAGGGCGACGAGCGCACCGGCGTGAGCACCCTGCGACGCGCGCTAGAGGAGCCGATGCGTTTGATCGCGGAGAACGCCGGCGAGGAAGGCTCGGTCGTCGTCGACGCGGTCAAGCGCTCGACCAAGAAGAACTTTGGGTTCGACGCCGACAAGGGCGAGTATGGCGACATGCTGGAGAAGGGCATCCTGGACCCGGCGAAGGTCGTGCGAGCGGCGCTGGAGAACGCCTCCAGCATCGCATCGATGGTACTGACCACGGAATCGCTCGTGGCCGAGTTGCCCGAGCCGTCCGCGCCTTCGATGCCCGCGGCGCCGCCAATGGACTACTAGGCAACGACGCACCGGAAGCTAAACGAGGGCCGTCCGCAAGGGCGGCCTTCGCTGTTGGGCTTGCTCCCTCACCCCCGTCCCCTCTCCCGCAGGCGGGAGAGGGGCGTCGTTGGTGCGAACCTACTCGCTCCGTAAGCCTGGGGTGAGGGAGTCAGAGGGAGTTCCAAAACGAGGCCGAATGTTCGTCAAGCGCCCGTAAGAAGCTGCTTCGACACGCCCCGACTGCGCCGGGGCGGCTCAGCATGACAAGAACTCCCTCACCCCGAACCCCTGATCTACTGAGCGCATAGCTGTTTACTGGGCAGAACATTCGTGCGATATTCACCACGTTGCATGACGTCCCCGCTTTACAAGGGACGATCCAGCTTGTATACTGATGCGCGACAGGAGACTTATTCTTGACTGAGGGCGCATTCCCCCTCAGTCTCTCTTTTTGAAGAGGCTATGACTATGGAAGAACACGCAGTTCTGCTGACCGAAGAAGGGCTCGCCAAGCTGGAGCAGGAGCTGAACAAGCTCAAGACGGTGCGCCGTCCCCAGGTGGCCGAGCGCATCCGGCAATCGAAGGAGCTGGCGAGCACGCAGAACAACGCCGAGTTCGACGACGCCAAGAACGAGCAGGCGTTCGTCGAAGGGCGGATCATGACGCTGGAGAAGCTGATCCAGGACGCCACGATCATCGACGAAGAGCAGGCGCACCGCGCTTCCCAGGTGCAGATCGGATCTACGGTGACCGTGTCCGAGGGCAAAGGCAAGAAGCACCAGGACTTCCACATCGTCGGCTCGGCGGAGGCGTCTCCCAAGGACGGCCGCATCAGCAACGAATCGCCGGTGGGCGTAGCGCTGCTCGGCAAGCGCGTGGGCGACGAAGTCCAGATCGACGTGCCCAAGGGCGTCATCCGCTACACCATCTCGAAGATCAGCTGAGCACAGCCCTCCACTCCCATTGCCTGACCTCGCCAGCTCCTTCGAAGACGCCTGGGCGCGCCTCCGTAACCTCGACGCGCTGCAGCTCGTCGGCGATGCTGCGGAGCAGGAGTTCGCGAAGGGCCGCGCGCAGGCGTTGACCTTTCAGATCCGCATCGAGAACCCGGCGGCGCGCGACTACATCAAGCAGGCGATCGAACATCTGGGCAGCATTCCCGGGGTCGACCCGCTCCCCGACTGGTTCTGGCACGTCACGATCAAGATGGCCGGCTTCCAGGTGATCAAGCGCACGAACGACGACGACGTGCTGCGCGAGGACGTGCCTCGGCTCGCCCGCGAGGCGCGCGAGATCATCACGACGTCGCCCGCGTTCGAGGCGCGGCTCGGCCTGCCGAACGCGTTCGCGTCGGTCGTGTTCGTCGAAGTGCTCGACGAGGGTCGCATGGCCGCGCTGAACCGCGTGCTGCTGGACGGCGTCTCGGGCATCGCAAGGTATCCCATCGACGGCGACGGTTATCTGCCGCACGTAAGCATCGCGCGGTTCAGGTCGAACGAGGGGCTGGACGAGCTGAAGTCGAAGCTCGCCGAGCTTCGCGCGGGCGAGGGCGGAGCTTCGTTCTCGGTGGCGCGCGTGGAGTTCGTGAAGGCGTGGGTGTCCGAAGACCCGCCGGAGTTCGACGTGCAGGCGACGTACCAGCTGAAGGGCGTCCGGTGAGCGAGCGCCGCTACCAGGCCGTGGTGTTCGACATGGACGGTGTGCTCGTCGACAGCGAGCCGGCGTTCCACGAGGCGGTGAACGAGCTGCTTGCGCCGATCGGCAAGCAGGTGCCGTGGGAGGACTACCTGAGCCTGATCGGGACCAGCACGTCGCACACGTGGCGCGGCGTGCTGCAGATCGTCGGGCTGGACCCGGCGGAGGCGCAGCCCTACGCCGAGCGTTACGGCGACACGCTCCTGGAGGTGCTGGGCCGCAAGCGCGAGCTGCTGCCGGGCGTCCGGGAGCTGCTCGACGAGCTGCGAGCGCGCGGGCTGCCGGCCGGCATGGCGACGTCGTCGCGGCAGGCGTGGGTAGAGGCGCTGATGGGCGGCGTGGGGCTGCCGATCGAGACGTTCGACGCTGTGGTCTGGCGCGAGCAGGTGGAACGCGGCAAGCCGGCGCCCGACCTCTACCTGCGCGCCGCCGAGCTCATCGCGGTCGCGCCGGAGCTGTGCATCGCGATCGAGGACACGCCGACGGGCATCGAGGCGGAGCGCGCGGCGGGAATGTTCGCCGTGCAG
>JBBDNH010000249.1:433-2795 GCA_040877745.1 Dehalococcoidia bacterium | reverse complement strand
GTACGCCGCCCAGGGCAGGCTCGACGAAGCGCGCGAGCAGTGGCTGCTGGCCGGCCAGCTGGAGGAGGTCGACGCGCTGATCCTGCTGGGCGAGTCGTACGAGCCGGAGCGCGTCCCGCCTGAGATCGTGGACGCGCTGCGCTCCGAGGTGCGCGGCGTATCGAGCCAGGTGCAGTTCCACCTGACGGCGGTGCTCTACTACCGCCTCAAGTTCTTCCGCCAGTCCCCGCTCACGATGCTGCTGCCGGGTGAATGGCAGACGGCCGTGCCCGGCCGCTACGAGCGCGCGCAGGACGCGCTGGCGCGCTGGGAGGCGCAGTCCGGCTAGCCGGACGACTTCAGCGCCCGCGCGTACTCGCGCTCACGGCGCTGCTTCGCCTTCGCGACGGCCTCCGGCGAGAGACAGGCCTGGTACGCGCGGTCGAGCTCGTCCGGCGCGCGGACGCCCTCTGCCACGTGCAGCGCCACCTGAGCGACCAGACGGTGGCCGTCGATGGCGGCGCGCGTCGCCTCGTGGTAGCGCTCGAAGCCCGCGGGCGGCGGCAGCGCACCCAGCTCGCGCTGCGCCTCGCTGAGTACGGCAACGTATGCTGCCGAGGCCTCGCGCAGTCCGTCCGAGACCTCCGGCGGTTCTCCGGCGCTCGCCCGCCAGGCGGCGCTCGCCGCCTCCACACGCTCGTCGACCGCGCGGACGCAAGCGAGGTACACCTCGATGGCTTCAGCGCCGGTCGCGGCCGCCTTGCGCGCTCCCGGGCCGAGCGCTCGAACGTCCTCGTAGAGCCTCGCATAGCGCTCCGGCACGGCGTAGGCGAAGTGGCGCAGCCCGGGGTCGACGTACCCGGCGTCGAGCGGGCGGCCGAGGAACTCGGAGAGCGCGGCGATGGTCTCCTGCGGCCGCAGGACGAGGTCGTCGTACTCGACGCACGTCGCCTCCAGACTGTAGTCGCGCACGAGGTCGAGCAGCCGGCGAAGCTCGTTCGCCCACCAGCGCTCGATCAGCCCGCGCTGGAGGAGGCCGTACGCCTGCATCACGGAGTGCAGGAACGCCTCGGAGCTGCGCAGGCAGATCACGAGCCTGGGCCGGCGCGGTAGATGCGGCAGCCACGCCTCCAGCGTCACCGAGAAGCGCGGGTCCTTCCAGCCCGCGACGCTGCCCTCCGAAACGAGCGCGCGCATGCGCTCGCGGTAGCGCTCGCCCACGGCGAGCACGGTCGAACGCGCGGGCCAGCGCGCGAGGTTACCGGCGCCGGCCTCGGCCATGATGGCGTCGTTCAGGTCGCAGACGGGCAGCTCTTCGTAGAAGCCGGTGGGGTTCTCCGGCGTCGGCGTGCGGAAGCGCTCGCCCATAGAGAGGCCGCTCTCGTGCAGCACGCGCGCGACGGCGCTGGTGCCGGAGCGCCCGGTGCCGGTAACGACGATGAAGCTGCCGTCAGCCGGCTGCCGCAGCGTCGACGCGAGGCCGCCCGGCCGCGCGCGCCGCGCCCAGCTCAGCAGGAGCTGTCGCGCGATGGGCAGGGCGTAGCTGAGCCGGCTGGCCATGATGCGAGGGCATGATAGCGGGTGGAGGGGAGGAGGGGCCTAGCTGCCGTTCGCCAATATCCGCCCGATGGTCTCCCGCACCTCGCGGACGCGGAAGGGCTTGGTCAGGCACGGGTTCGCGACCTGGTCCAGAAAGCTGCGTGTGTCCGGGCTCACGGTGTCGCCCGTGATGAACACCGTCCGCTCAGCCAGCGCGCGGTCTTGGTCGAGCAGCTGCCGGTAGAGGTCGCGGCCGTCCATGTCGGGCATCTTGATGTCCGTGATCACCAGGTCGTAGCGATGGCGGCCGATGTGCTCCAGCGCCTCGCGGCCGTTGCGCGCCGTGTCGACGCGGTGGCCGTCCATCTCCAGCAGGCTGCCCAGCAGCCGCTGGATGCTCTCCTCGTCGTCGACGACGAGGATCGAACGGCCGCTGATGGCCGGCTCGGGCTCTGCCTCGGGGGTCGCCGGACGGCCTGCGCCCGCGACGATCGGCAGCTCGATGATGAACGTCGTGCCGCGGCCGGACTGGCTCTCGGCCCAGATGCGCCCGCCGTGGTCTTCGATGATGCCGTAGCAGATCGTCAGCCCGAGCCCGGTGCCCTCGCCGACCTCCTTGGTGGTGAAGAACGGGTCGAAGATGCGACGGAGCGTCTCCGGCTCGATGCCCGGGCCGTCGTCCTGGAAGCTCACCCGCACGACGTCGCCCTCGCGCTTCGTGCGCACGGTGAGCGTGCCGCGTTCGTTCGCGGTGAGCATCGCCTGCTCGGCGTTGATGATCACATTGAGGAACACCTGCTGCAGCTGGTTCGCGTCCACCATGGTTTTCGGCAGCTTGGGGTGG
>JBBDNH010000249.1:0-423 GCA_040877745.1 Dehalococcoidia bacterium | reverse complement strand
ACCTCGATGTTGCGCACCTGCAGGTCGTACATGCGCAGCTCCAGGACACGCTCCAGCAGCACGTTGAGGTCGGCGGGCTCTTTCTCCGCGCGCTTGCGTCGCGCGAACGAGAGCAGGTTCTGCACGATCTTCGCCGCGCGCTCGGCCTCCGAGTGGATCGTCTCGACATCGCGCTTGGTGCGCTCGTCCAGGTCGCGCCCCAGCAGGAGCTGCGCGAAGCCGGTGATGCCGGTGAGCGGGTTATTCAGCTCGTGCGCGACGCCTGAGACAAGCTGCCCAACCGAGACCATCTTCTCGGACTGGAGCAGCCGCTCCTGCATTAGCCGCTCTTCGGTGACGTCGCGCAGGACGACGACCGCCGCCGAGCCTTCCGGCGAGCCGGCGAGCGGCTTCGCGGGCTTGTCCCCCTAGATGCCCGGGAAG
>JBBDNH010000248.1:0-2833 GCA_040877745.1 Dehalococcoidia bacterium | reverse complement strand
CCGGCCGGTGCGCGCCCTCCAGCACATCGGTCAGGCCTTCGACTTCGACGAACGTCGAGTCCCCCGCTGGGTACATCTCCTCGACCGGCGGCGCGAACGCGACATCGACGCGCTCCCCTCGCAGCAGCGCCAAGTCGCGCGGCTCGTCGCGCGGATAGCTCTCGAAGTCGCTCGCCTCGCCGAACTGCGCCGGGTTGACGAAGCAACTCGCGACGACGTGGTCGTTCTGCTCGCGAGCCGCGCGCACCAGCGAGAGATGGCCTTCGTGCAGATAGCCGAGCGTGGGCACGAAGCCGACGTCGCCCGCCATGCCGCGCCGGAGCGCGCGCATCTCTGCGATGGTGCGAACGACGCGCATCGCGCGCGACGAGGCCACTACGGCAGCGACGGTATCTGGTCGTGCAGCGGCAGGCGCGCAGGCTCCGCTCTGCCGCGGGGCGGGGCGTCGTCCGTTGTGCGCAGCTCGGCGAGCGCGCTCTCGTCCATGTCGAAGCTCTGGTCCTCGGTCGGGAACCGGCCCTCGCGCACGTCCTCCGCGTAGGCCGCGAACGCGCGCCGTGCCTCGTCGCCCAGGCGCGCGTACTGGCGCGTGTGCTTCGGCACGAAGTCGCCGTAGAGGCCCAGCAGGTCGTGGAAGACCTGCACCTGGCCGTCGCACTCCGGCCCGGCGCCGATGCCGATCGTCGGAACTCGCAGCCGCTTGCTGATCAGCGCCGAGAGCGCCGTCGGCACCAGCTCCAGCACGATGGCGAAGCAGCCGGCCTGCTCCAGCGCGATGGCGTCGTTCATCAGCCGGATCGCGCCCTGGGGCGTCTTGCCCTGCACCTTCCAGCCGCCGAACTGGTGCACCGACTGCGGCGTCAGGCCGATGTGGCCCATCACGGGAATGCCCGCGTCGACGATCTTGCGCACGCTCTCCGCGACGGTGACGCCGCCCTCCAGCTTGACCGCTTGCGCGCCGCCCTCCTGCAGGAAGCGCCCGGCGTTGCGCAGCGCCTCCTCCGGCCCCGTCTGGTAGCTCATGAAGGGCATGTCCGCAACGACGAGCGAACGCTCGGTGCCGCGCACGACGGCTTTCACGTGGTGCAGCATGTCCTCCATGGTCACCGGCAGCGTGGTGTCGTAGCCAAGGACGACCATGCCCAGCGTGTCGCCGACGAGGATCAGCGGCACGCCCGCCTCCTCGACCAATCGCGCGGACGGGTAGTCGTACGCGGTGAGCATCACGACCGGCTCGCCGCGACGCTTCATCGCCTTGATCTGGCTTATCGTCATGCGACAGGACTTCGACATCGCTCCTACCTCCCGGCTTCCACCCTCACGCCGTCGCCGGCGCCGCGGCCGTCGCCAACGCCTTGATGGCGTGGCCCGTGCGCACCGATGCGGGCGGACGCCCGCCCGTCGGGGCGGTTCTCTCCGTCGACGTAGACGAGCTTCGGCTCGTGCCGGCGCGCGTCTTCGTCGTTCAGCGACACGTAGCTTACGATGATAATGGTGTCGCCCTTGTGGATCAGGTGCGCCGCCGCGCCGTTCACGATGACCTGCCCCGAGTCGCGCTCGCCCTCGATGGCGTACGTCTCCAGACGCGCGCCGTTGTCGATGTCGAGCAGCTGCACCTGCTCGAACGGCAGCAGGTCAGCGGCCTCCATCAGCGTCGGGTCCAGCGTGACGCTGCCCTCGTAGTGCAGGTTGGCGTCGGTCACCGTCGCCCGGTGGATCTTGCCCTTGAGCATCGTGCGCATTGGTCCATCCCCCATAAACAACAACCCCTCCGACCATACCCAGCGGGTCGAAGGGGCGCATCGAGTTCCGGTTGCTGCGCCGTCTCGGTCCCGCTGGATCCAAGCAGCGATAGGTCGCGTTCCGTACCGTTGCTGCTGGGCGTCCTTCCCGAGGAAGGATCGCCGGCAGCCCAACTATAGCAAGGCAGGCAGGTTTGTCAAGGGCGCTGCTCGCCCCGGTGGCGCACCGCGACCGCAAGCAGCACCAGACCTAAGATCAGCATAGGCACATGCGTCACCAGCATTGTCAGCTCGCCGGCCGACGGAGCGACGGGGCTGAAGAAGGCAGTCAGGTGCACCTGCTCGCCCGTACGTGCGCTCCAGCGGTCCCACGCAACCGCCGCGCCGCCCGTGCCCGCGATGATGAGCAGCGCCGAAGCGACGAAGGGACGGTCTGCCACATACGCTATCGAGGCTCCTATGAACAGGATGCCGGACAACGTGTATAGCGATGAGAAGTCCACACCGACCATGACCGCACTCACGAGCATACCATCAGTTTGACGAGTGCGGCTAAAGGTGCTAGGATGAGACTAGCTAATCGGGACAGCGGAAGGGGCGGTCTCTGATGCGAAACAACGTTCCCCCACTCGTCGGAACAGCTTCCGTGCTGCTCTTCTTCGCCCTACTAAGCTTCGTGATATACGGAGCGGTGCAGGGGCAGGAGGAGCCAGGCGAGATACCGGCCCCGAGAGGGACTGACCCGCTCGAAGGATTCGGCCCAGAGGACCTGCCGCTTACTCCAATGCTAAGCTACGAGGTCGAGGGCCGAAATCTGCTGACCGAAGTGACCGTCGACTGTGCTAGTGCGAACCCGCGGCTCGTGATCCGCGCGAGGGAGTCCCTGCCAGCCGGCGCGACGATCGAGATCAGGCCGATGACGGAGGCGGTGCTGAATGCGGATGGTATCACGAGCCGCTGGTCCTCCGTTGGCGATCCCCAACTGGTGTCGCTCTCCCAGGCAGCGTCCATCGTGGAAACGGACCTGTCAGGGCCCGTCTTGGCGCCGGCCGAGTTTGCCATCCTAAGCGTCTTTGTTCGTTTCGCCCAGG
>JBBDNH010000247.1:9626-15715 GCA_040877745.1 Dehalococcoidia bacterium | reverse complement strand
CCCACGTGAGCCCGCCCGCCACGCCGTATTTCACGTCGAGGCCGGCATCGCCGTCGCGCAGCGTCGAAAGACCCGTGACGGCGTTCGCGCTGCCGAGCACGTACGGCTTGATCCGGAGGTTCCGGCCCGGCCGCACGCCGCGCAGGCCCTCGACGGTCAGCTCGGCGTAGGCGCGCTCGACCGGCTCGCCGCCGCGCCAGCGCAGCGAGAACGTCAGCTCCGGCTCGCTGCCGGTGCGCTCGAGCGCGAGCAAGCGCGTGCCCGCGGCGTACGTGAGGTCGAGCTTGGTAAGCGGAAGGAGGTCGGCCTCGGTCGCCGGCCGCACCGAGATCGAGGCCATCGCTAGGCCGGCTTCTTCGCGACGAACATGAGCAGGCCCGGGCCCTCCTCGCTGTGGACGAACGGCACGGCCTCGGGCTGGAAGCCGGCCTCGCCCAGCAGGCGCAGCCATGTGTCGGTCGAGAACAGGCCTTCGATGTGGCGCTCGTACGTGGAGCGCACCGAGCCGTCCGCCTCGCGCAGCAGGTAGGCGAAGTCGGTCGTGTACGTCGTGTCGCTCGGATCGGGGTCGTACATCCAGTCCAGGTAGCGCACGCCGCGGCCGTCCGCGCCGTCGTGGCCGCCGTGCGAGGTGTTCGGCGCGAAGTTCTCGCGCACGTGGTCGGGGCAGAAGAGCGCGACGCCGCCCGGCCGGCAGTGCGCGGCGGCTGTCTCGATCGCCGCGCGCAGGTCGGCCTCGGCTGTCATGTAGACCACGGCGTCGTGGACGAACACGGCGTCGAACTCGCGGTCGAGCCGGACGCTGCGCATGTCGCCCTCGATGTGCTCCAGCTCCGGGTTGATCGTCCGGCTGAGCGCCAGCATCTCCGGCGAGAGGTCGACCAGCGTCAGCGCGACGTGCGCCTTCATGTGCGAGGCGTTGTTGCCGCCGCCCGAACCCAGCTCCAGCACGCGCTCCAGCGGCCGCTCGCTCGCGCCGGACATCGCGCGCCGGTAGAACTCTGCCTCCTCGGCGTAGTCCTCGGGCGCCGTGAGCAGGTGGAACCACGGCGCCAGCTCCGAGTACATCTTGAGGTCGGTCATGGCTTCTACCCTACCGCGGACTGTCGCCGGAGGCGGATCATGCCGCGCACATCCAGTGCACGGTGCGGGCCAAGCAACCACGGCGCCAGCTCCGAGTACATCTTCATGGTTCGTTTGATCCTCGACCGCGGACTGAAGTCCGCGGCTTGCATTGACGAACGGCGAACAGTCGGCACCGGATCATGCCGCGTACTTCCAGTGCGCGGTGCTCAAAAGCCGAAGTCCCGGCCGTGCACCGTCACGCCGGCCTTCCACTCGCGCTTGGTATTGAGCTCCATGAACATGTCCATGTGTCCGAGCAGCCGGAAGCCAGCCTCGTGGAAGAGCTGGATCGCCTCGACGTTGCGTGCAACCGGCTTGATGCTCAGCGTCGAAAGGCCACGCTGCTTCGCCTCCGCGGCGACGTGCTCCAGCATGCGCCGTCCGACGCCCTGCGATCGCAGCCTCTCAGTCACCACCATGGGTTCGACCTGGCCTTCGTCGCCCTCAATCAGCAGCCCCGTGAGCCCGACGACCTCGCCCTGCAGCTCGACCACCCACACCGTGGCGAGGTCGCTGCGCTTCAGGTACTCGTTATCGAAGGAGGGCCCGGGGTCGTCGCCGCCGATCGCTGGGTCGTCATAGATCTCCCGGTGGCGTTCGGTCAGCTCTCGCCAGAGCGACCGGCACGGCTCCAGGTCGGCCGGCGCGTACGCGCGGAACGAGATCGGGAGGTCGTTAGCCAAGCTAGGCCTCCACCCGGACGCCGCTGCCCGCTTCGACACGGCCGACGCGCGCGCCGAGGTCGCCTGAGGCGACCAGCGCCGCCGAGAGCTCGTCCGCGCGCTCCGGCGCGACGGCGATCAGCAGGCCGCCCGACGTCTGCGGGTCGAACAGCAGGTGCTCCACGTCCTCCGCGAGGCCGTCCGCCAGCTCGACCTTGCCGTCGAGGCCGCGCCGGTTGCGGCTCGCTCCGCCCGTGACGTGGCCCTGCCTCGCGTACTCCAGCGCGCCCGGCAGCGCCGGCGCGCTCGCGGCCTCGATGACGAGCCGGACGCCGCCCGCGCGCGCCATCTCCTCGGCGTGGCCGAGCAAACTGAAGCCGGTGACGTCGGTGCAGGCGTGCGCGCTTGCACCGAGCGCGAGGTGCGACGCGTGGCGGTTCAGTCGCAGCATGCCGTCGATGGCGCCCTGCAGGTGCTCCGGCGTGCACTCGTCCGCGCGCGCGGCGGTCAGCACGACGCCCGTGCCGAGCGCCTTGGTCAGCACCAGGACGTCGCCGGGCCGCGCGCCGGCTTTGCGCATGACGGCGTCCGGGTGCACCGTGCCCGTGACCGCGAGGCCGTACTTCGGCTCCTCGTCGATCAACGTGTGGCCGCCGGCGATGACGCCGCCGGCCTCGCGTACCTTCTCCGCGCCGCCGCGGAAGATCTCCGCGAGCACGCTCGACGGCTGGTCCTCCGGGAAGCCGGCCACCTGCAACGCGAGCAGCACCTCGCCGCCCATGGCATAGACGTCGCTCATCGCGTTCGCCGCCGCGACCGCGCCGAACGTGTAGGGGTCATCGACGACCGGCGGGAAGAAGTCGACCGTCTGGACGATGGCGAGGTCGTCGCTGATACGGTAGACCGCGGCGTCGTCCGGCCCCTCGACGCCGATCAGCAGGTCGGGGAAGTCGGCGGGGCGGAAGGTATCTCGCAGGGGCTGGAGCACCTCGGCGAGCGTGGCAATGCCCGCCTTGCCCGCGCAGCCGGCGCAGTTCGCAAGGCTGGTCAGTCGCACGCCGTCCTGTGCCATGGTCACACGCCTCCTGTTGCCTCTGATTATAGGAGGTCACGGTGCGCTCGATCGGGCCGCAACGATTGTTACAGTTCCGAAACGACCCAAGCGGGCTTCCTGGTCTACGCTCTTGATGTGGGGAGCGATACGCACAGAAGGGAGTCGATGATGAACAGGACAATCCTCTCGGCGTTCCGGAGTCCGGCCCTGCTCGCGGGCATCGCGCCGTGGCTGCTGGTGCTGGTGGCCTATGTCGCCGCGCTCTCCGTGTCCGGCGTCGCGTAGACCCGCTACGATGTCCGTACCGGCTTACAAGGAGTATACGAACCTATGCTGATGCGCAGGGCGATCCTCTTCGGCGGCGGGGCCGCCGTGCTACTGGTGATACTCGCGGTCGCCGGCTGGTGGTTGTTCGTCCGTGAGGACGCCGATCTGGCCACCGAGCCGCCGGACATCCCGAGCGACCTCGTCGATGCGACGAGCGAGCCTGAGCCCGGCGGCGACGTGCTCACCTTCCGCATCGTGCCGGAGGAGTCGGAAGCGGCCTACTTCGTCGACGAGGAGCTCGCCTCGCTGCCGCTGCCGTCGACCGCCAAGGGCGCGACGACCGCAATCGAAGGCGAGTTCCACCTGACGACCGATGGCGCTGGGCTGGCGCCGGGGTTCGAGTCGCGGTTCACGGTCGACCTAACCACGCTCCAGAGCGACGAGGACCGCAGGGACAATCGCGTGCAGGACGCGCTCCAGACGTCCCTCCATCCGGCCGCGACGTTCACCGTGGCCGGCGTGACCGGCTTCGATGCGTCGCTCGCGGACGGCGAGCAGCAGGACCTCGTCCTCACCGGCACGCTCGACCTGCACGGCGTGCAGCGCGAGGTGTCGTGGGAGGTGGAGGCGCGCCGCGAGGGGAACGTCATCTCCGCGCTCGCGACGGTGAGCTTCGCGTTCTCCGACTTCAACATCACGCCGCCCAACATCGCCGGCTTCGTGTCGGTCTCCGACGAAGCAACGCTTCAGGTGCAGGTGATCGCACAGGTGGTGTAACGCCCGGCGGGTCTAGTCGCCCTTCGCGACGAACAGCCCGCGCAGCTCGCGCCAGGCGCGCTCCCAGAGGCTGCGCCGCGGACCGGGTTCGGACTCCGTCGCGTAGTCTCCGCGCATCAGCTTCGGATATACGGCCGCGACCTCGGCGCCCATGAGGAAGATGTACGACGAGGTCCACACGAAGAACATGAACAGCAGGATGCCGCCCAGAGCGCCATACGCTGCGCCGTAGTTGGCGAAGTTCGCGACGTAGACACTGTAGCCGTACTTGAGGATCTCGATGCCGGCGGAAGCAAACAGCGCGCCGGGCCACACGTCGGCGAGCGATTGAGTCGCGTTCGGGACGTACCGATAGGCGAGCAGCACCAGCACGAACGTGAAGGCCCACGGCACGACGTAGCCGAACGCGAGCCAGGAGATGCCATCGACGGCGGACACGGGGTTCCGCGCGCCGTCGGCCTGCTCTCGAATGATCTGCGCGGCGGTGGTCCCGGCCACGGAGGCGCCCAGGAGCACCGCCAGTCCCACCAGCATCGCCAGCTCGATCAGCCGCTGCTGGGCGAACGGCCCTTGGGGCACGCTCCAGACGACGTTCAGCGACCGCCGGATGGCTGAGAACGCGATCGATGCGCTGAACGCCAGCGCCACGAAGCCGACGATGCCCAGCGGCACGGCCGCGTCCGCCGCCTGCTCGATGATCTCGCTGACGAAGCTCGCCGACCGAACGTCGACCTCGTCCGCGGCCAGCTCGTATCCGGCCACGGAGATGGCATCGCCGGCTCCGATCGTGTCGGCGAGCTGGTCCCTCTCGTCGGAGCGCTCGTCCGATTCGTTGATGTCCGCCAGCTCCCGGCCGATCTCGTCCAGCGCCGCGGTCCCGTAGTGCTCTTCGATACCCGCCATCGAGTCGTTCATCATCGTGATCGTTACGTCGTCGGGCGACACGTTGAGGTAGCCCTCCACCCACTCGGTGACGTCGGCGCGAGCCTCGTCCGGGACCGCTGTGCTGGCGACCGACACCAGGAAGATCGTGAGCGGCACGATCGCAAAGAGGACGTAGTACGCGATGGCGGCCGCCATCTGGGAGCAGTTGTCCTCGCCGAAGCGCTGATAGGCCTTCTTGGCGAGCAGCGCAAGCCGGCTTGCGTTCATTGATGCGTGCTCTCGCGCTGTGAGCTTGGAGGCACTAGCATCAGGCCGCGCTTCATTTCTGGTGCCCGCTCGGCGGTCCGGTCCGAATTCGCCCGTCCCGCTTCCATGCCGGGGGTATCATCGTTCGAGTATATACGCGCTCCCGCTCGTTCGCCGGTCGTGGGCCCACGTCGCCCGCGTCGACTTCAGCGCGCCACCAGCACCACATTGGAGCGAGGGAGCATGCTCGACATCCGCTAATCCGTTCGTTATCCGTTGACAGCACATGTCACACTTCCGAAACGACTTCCAGCCCCCTGCCGTCGTAGCCTGGTGGTGGGAGAAGACGAAAAGCAGGAGGAGGAAGAAGAACATGAAACTCTGGAAAGCAGCCGCCATCGTCGTCGCCGTGTTCGCGCTCGCGGGCGCCGCCGCAGGCATCGTCTCGGCGCAGCAAGACGGCGAGACCCCCGTCCCCGGCGTCGACCGCCTGGGCAACTTCATGAGCAAGCTCGCCGGTAACCTCGGCATCACCGAGGAACAGCTCGAAGCCGCGATCGATGAGACGCAGCTCGAGATCATCGACGAGAAGGTCGCCGACGGTACGCTCACGGAGGAGCAGGCCGCCGAGCTGCGCGAGCGCGTCGAGTCGGGCGAGCCGCTCTTCCCGTTCGGCGGGCCCCCGCACCACAGGCACCACCTCGGTGGCATCTACAGCCTGCACCAGTTCGCCGAGGCCGCCGGCATTACCGTGCCGGAGCTTGTCGAGGCCTGGCAGGGCGACGGTACACTGGGTGAGGTACTCGCCGGGCTCGGCGTCGACGTCGACGCCGTGACCGCGGACATCCTCACCGCCCTGGAAGCGCGGCTGGTCGAGGCCGGCGCCACGCAGGAGCGCATCGACGAAGCGCTCGCCAAGGCGTCCGAGAAGATCGCGGAGGCGCTCGCCAGCGAGGACCCGCCGGCCCGGCCGTTCCGGGGCCGCTTCGGTGACGAAGGCGCCCGCCCGGACGGCGCGGAGTTCCCCGGCTTCCCCGCGTTGGAGCCGCCGGCCGGCGTTCCCACCCTCTAGG
>JBBDNH010000247.1:0-9616 GCA_040877745.1 Dehalococcoidia bacterium | reverse complement strand
TAGAGGATGTGATAGAGAGGGAGGCCCGGGGCCTCCCTCTCCTGACGAAAGAAGGAGATCGATATCAAGATGAATCGGAACATGATCGCCGTCCTGATTGTCGTGGCCGCGCTGCTCTTCGGCGCGGGCGCGGGCGCCGGCCTGCTGCTCAGCGCGGGTGACGGCGGAGACGGCGAACCGCAGACGTCCGCAACAGCCTCGACGACCCCGCAGCCGGAGCTGCAAGACGAAGGGCGTGTATCGACGAGCGAAGATTGCCTCTCCGCGGCCGACGTCTACGAGCGGCTGCGACCCGCGGTCGTCGAGATCACCGTGAGCTCGCAGAACACGTCGCCGTTCGGGCTGCCGCAGCAAGGGCAGGGGAGCGGCATCGTCATCGATAGCGACGGCACGGTCCTGACGAACCAGCACGTTGTCGAGGGCGCGGCCCAGATCGAGGTGCGCTTCGTCGACGGGACGACCGCCGGAGCGACGATGCTCGGCAGCGATCCCGGCAACGACCTGGCGCTGATCCGCGTCGACGACCCGGACCTCGTCGTCGCCGTCGCCACGCTCGGCAGCTCCAGCGACCTGCGCGTGGGCGACGCCGTGCTCGCCATCGGCAACCCGTTCAGTCTCGAAGGCACCCTCACGCAGGGCATCGTCAGCGCGCTCGATCGCACCTACGCGGCCGGCGGCAGCACGCGTCCCATCCGCGGCATGATCCAGACCGACGCCCCGGTGAACCCCGGCAACTCCGGCGGGCCGCTGATCAACTGCAGGGGCGAGGTGGTCGGCATCAACACGCTGATCGAGAACCCGACGGGCGACAACGTGAACGTCGGCATCGCGTTCGCCGTCGCCAGCGACACCGCGAAGGCGTCGCTAGCGGCCATGCTTGCGGACGAGACGGTCGCGCATCCCTGGCTCGGCATCGCCGGCCTGGAGGTCGACGCAGCGCTCGCGGCCGAGCTCGGACTCTCCGTGGACGAGGGCGTGTACATCACGTACGTGGCGTCGGACAGCCCGGCCGACCGCGCCGGCCTCGTGGGCGCGTTCGACTCCGAGGCGGAAGCGCAGCAGGCGAGCGATCCCGTGTCCGGCGGCGACGTCATCGTCGCCGTCGACGGCGAGCCCGTGACCAGCGTCGAGGACCTGGCCGGCTATCTGGACCTGAACAAGCAGCCGGGCGACGGCGTGGCCCTGCAGGTAGACCGAGATGGAGACGAGCTTTCAATCGACGCCACGCTGGCCGAGTGGCCGGGCTAAGCGGCGATATACTGAGAGCGATGACTGCATCCGGCGAACAGGGCCTGATCCTGGTGGCGGACGACGACGAGCACATCGTCGAGCTCGTCTCGATGTACCTGCGGCGCGCCGGCTTCGGTGTCGAGGCGGCCTACGACGGCGACGAGGCGCTTCGCAAGGTCGCCGACCTGAAGCCCGCGCTCCTTGTGCTCGACATCATGATGCCCGGCCCGGACGGCCTCCAGGTCTGCCGGGCCGTCCGCCGTCGCAGCGACGTGCCGATCGTCCTGCTCACGGCGCGCACCTCCGACATCGACAAGATCGCCGGGCTGCGCTTCGGCGCGGACGACTACGTGACGAAGCCGTTCAACCCGGACGAGCTGCTCGCTCGCGTCGAGGCGGTGCTGCGCCGGGCGAACGGCGGCGGCGCGCGCGAGCCGGTACCGGAGCAGCTAATGCTGGACGGGGTCGAGATCGACATCGGCAACCGGCGTGTGACGGTCGGCGGCGAGAACGTCGCCTTCACGCCCAAGGAGTTCGACCTGCTGGTCACGTTCGCGCGCTTTCCGAACGTCGTCCTCCACCGCGAGCAGCTGCTCGACTTCGTGTGGGGCACCTCGTTCTACGCGCTGCGCACGGTCGACGTGCACGTAGCGCGTCTGCGCGAGAAACTGAAGGGTGGCCCGTTGCGCATCGAGACGGTGTGGGGCACGGGCTACCGGCTTGTGGCCGGGCAGTAGGGCATGGCTGGGGAGTGAGTAAGCGTGCCGGGCGTCCTCTTTAGCCTGCAGACGAAGCTGATCGTCACGTTCGTGGCGGTCGTCCTCGTGGCGCTCTTCGTCGCGGGTAGCTTGTTCGTCGTGCTCCGCCGGGGCGAGCAGGAGGAGCAGGAGCTCGACCACGTCATCGCTACCTCGCCGGCCATCTACGGCGAGTTCAACGTCCTCCAGCGCCGGGGCGACCCGGAGGCGGTGCTGGCGCAGTTCGCGCAGGCCGCCGCCGAAGACAACGACGTCCGCATCGTCCTCCTCGACCGCACCAACGGCACCGTCGCCTACGACACCGGCGGCGATCTTGCGGGCGAGGAGGTCGTCCTGCCGGAGGACATCCGCAGGACGCTGGAGCAGCCGGTGCGCGGCCAACCGTACGTCTCCTGGAAGCCGGAAGCCGCCTCCGGGGTGGTGCTCGTCTCGGCCGTGCCCAGCCGGCTGGTCGAGTTCCGGCAGATCCCGCCGCGCGGCGCCGAGCTCTACTGGCTCGTGCTCGCCGTGCCCGAGGACACCGTCACCGGCGCCTGGCTCGACCTGCTGCCGGGGCTCGGCGTGGCCGCCGCCGTTGCGCTGCCTATCGCCGCGCTGCTCGGCGTGCTCGTGGCCCAGTACATCACGCGTCCGCTCCAGCAGCTCACCGCTGCCTCGCAGCGCATGGCCGAGGGCACGTTCGACGTGCGCGTGTCGATCGACCGCAGGGACGAGGTCGGCCGGCTCGCGCAGGCGTTCTCCACGATGGCGGAGCGCGTTGGCGAAGCGCACGAGCAGATGCGCGCGCTCGTCGCGAACGTGTCGCACGACCTGAAGACGCCGCTGACGTCGATCCTCGGCTTCGCGCAGGCGCTGCGCGACGGCGAGAGCGACGAGCAGGCGCGCCACATGGGCGAGGTGATCCACGATGAGGCGTCCAGGCTCAACGCCCGGCTAAACGACCTGCTCTACCTCTCCGAGCTGGAATCCGGCCAGGCGCTCATCGAGCGGGACGAGGTCGACCTGCGCCGCCTACTGGAGGACGCCGTGGAGCGCGTGCAGCAGACCACGGACCGCGGCGTGCAGCTGACCGCCGACCTCGCGGACGGCGTCACGCTGAGCGCGGACGGCGCGAAGCTGGAGCGCGCGCTGGAGAACCTGCTGGACAACGCGCGCAAGTACGCGCCCTCCGCGAGCGAGGTGCACGTGCGCAGCTTCGCCGAGAACGGCCAGGTGTGCATCGAGGTGGCGAACGCCGCGCCCGAGCTCTCCGCCGACGAGCTGCCGCGGCTCTTCGACCGCTTCTATCGCCGCGACCGCGCGCGCGGCCAGTCGCCCGGCTCGGGCCTCGGGCTGCCGATCGCGCGCGACCTGGTCGAGCTGCACGGCGGAACGCTGGAGGCCGCGCTCCGTGACGGCGAGGTGGTTTTCTCCGTGCGGCTGCCAGCGCGCGCTTGATAGCGCCTTCCGTGTGCGCTAGCCTCTTCCCACATGCACGACGATACCGGCGGCCATCGATTCGGCTGGCGCGACCTCCTCGGTGCGGTCAACCTGCGCGACTTCTCGCAGATGGTGCGGGGCGAGCTGGCAATGGTCGGCTCGTCGTTCCGGCTCGCGTCCGATGCGTTCACCCGGCTGCCGTTCGGGCCGTTCATCGCCGTCGCGGGCCTGCTCCTGCTCCTGGTGCGGCTGGTCCTGCTCACGCTCGTGATCGTCGTGTTCGGCACGGGCATCGTGTTGATCTCCGCGGTGCGCGCGGTCAGCCGGATGTTCAGCGGGGTGTCGGAGCGCGAGCCGTGACCTCGCCCGGCGTCGAGCAGGTGCTCTACCTGCTCGATCAAGCGTTCGAGGGCAACGACGAGCACTCGCTGCTCGCGAACCTGCGGTCGGTCGCCGGCAACGATTGGCTCTGGACGCCGCCCGGCGGCGACCGCTCCGTCTTCGACATCGTCCAGCACACCGGCGACTGCAAGTACGTCTACCAGAGCCACGCGTTCGGCGACGGTTCGATGCGCTGGGACGCGCCCGGCAGCACACCGACGATCGAACGCGAGACGCCGCGCGCCGATGTGACGGCGTGGCTTGTGGAAGGCCAGCGCCGGCTGCGCGAGAGCGTCGCGGCGCTGACGGACGACGCCGAGCTGACCAAGCCCCGGCTCGCCAACTGGGGCCAGGAGTA
Source organism: Dehalococcoidia bacterium (assembly GCA_040877745.1). Classification (GTDB taxonomy): domain Bacteria; phylum Chloroflexota; class Dehalococcoidia; order DSTF01; family RBG-16-68-14; genus JBBDNH01. The sequence goes on along the minus strand of JBBDNH010000247.1, from coordinate 5,470 downwards.
CGAGACGCGCTGGCTGATCTCGGTCATGATCGAGCACGACCTCTACCACGCGGGCGAGATCAACCACCTCCGGGCGCTCCGCCAGGGCAACGACCGCTGGGCCTGGCTCAGCGACAGCCCTACGCGCTGACCGCGCGCCACACCTCCCGGTCCGACTTCAGGAGCTTCAGCAGCTGGCTCGTCGTGATACCGAGCGCCTGCGCCGCCTTCGCGTAGCTGCCGTCCGCCGCGGCCAGCGCGTCGAGCGCGGTGGCGAGCACGATGGCGTAGGCAGGGTTGCGCCGGTTGACGGCCAGCGCGCCGCGCGGCCCGCGCTGCGCCTGGAACTCCGGCGCGAGCTTGCCGGCGTTGAACGGCGCGCGCACCTCGATGGCGATGCGCTCGCGCAGGCGGCGCAGCGCGCGCACGCGGTTCGTTTGCAGGTAGCGCGAGTCGGCGGCGTGCACGCTGACGCCGCTCGGCTCGTGGTGCAGCTTGAGCGCGGTCTCGACCTTGTTGCGACGCTGGCCGCCCGGCCCGCCCGCGCGGTAGCGCTCCTCGCGGCACTGCTTGAGCAGCGCCGCGTCGTCCAGGCGCAGCCAGGCGTCGCGCGCTGCGACGGTGACCGTAGCCGTCATCGCGCGGCCACGGTTGCGTTCTCCTCCTGCCAGCGCACCTCGTAGAGCCGCTGCGGCTGGTCGAAGCCGCGCAGCGCTACGCGGCCCTGGTCGGCGAACGAGGCGCCGTGGCCGGCAACGAGCTGCCGCACAATGTCCGACGTCAGGATCTCGCCGCCTTTGGCCAGCTCTGCGAGCCGCGACGCGACGATGACCACCGTGCCGTGCAGGTCGCGGTCCTCCAGGATAGGCTCGCCGGTGTTGATGCCGATCGCGACGCGGAGCGGCTCGGTGGCGTTTTCGTTCCGCCGCGCGAACGCGCGCTGCACGTCGACCGCGCAGTCGACGGCGTTCGCCGGTGACGCGAACGCGGCGATGAAGCCGTCGCCGGTCGTCTTTACCTCGGCGCCGCCGTGCTCGGCGAGCGCCGCGCGTACGAGCGCCTCGTGCTCGCGCAGCAGCTCGCGCGCCTGCGCGTCGCCCAGGCGCTGCGTGAGCGGCGTCGACGCCTCGACGTCGGAGACGAAGATCGTCGCGGTCTGCTCGCGCATGAGGAGCGCGCGCTTGCGCTCCAGCCCCCAGCGATAGCCATGCAGCTTCTTATCCGTGCCGATGACGCGGTGGCAGGGCACGATGATCGCCGTCGGGTTCGTGGCGCAGGCGCGCGCGACGGCGCGCACGGCCGCCGGCTCGCCGATCGCCTCGGCCACCTCGCTGTAGGTGCGCGTGTCGCCGTACGGGATGCGCTGCAGCTCCTCCCAGACGCGACGCTGAAACGCGGTCGCGAGGACATCGACCGGCAGCTCGAGCCGCGGCTGCTCGCCGCTCAGGTGGGCGAGGATCGCCGCCAGCGCCGGCGAAAGGTCGCCGTCGGCGCGGCCGATCTCGGCGGCAGGGTACTCCTCGTAGAGCGCCTGCTCCAGCTCCGCGTCGACGTCGCCGATGCAGACCCGGCAGACGCCGCGCTCGGTCGTCGCGACGAGCAGCCGCCCGAGCGGCGAGTCGGCGATGATGTAGCTGATCGACATACCGCGGCCGCCGCGCCGGTACGTCGCGGGCGTCATCCCCAGCTCCGCGGACGCGCTCTCGTAGAGGCGGCTGCTGGAGCCGAACCCGGCGTCGTACAGCGCCGACGTCACCGGGCTGCCCGCGCGCACCTCGCGCTTGAACGACGCCACGCGCCGCGCTCGCAGGTACTGGCGCGGCGTGATGCCCATCGCGCGCTTGAACGTGCGCTGCAGGTGCGCTGGGCTCACCTTCGCCTCGCGCGCCAGGCCGGCCAGCGTGAGCGGGTCGTCCAGGTGCTCGTCGATGTAGTGGCAGGCCGCGCGCGCCAGCTCGACGTGGGTCTCATACCCGGCGGGCTGGTCGGGGTGGCAGCGCTTGCAGGCGCGGAAGCCGGCCTGCCGCGCGGCGTCCGGCGAGCTAAAGACCGCGACCTGCGCCCGCCGGGGGCGGCGCGCGCCGCAGGTCGGCCGGCAGAAGACGTTCGTGGAGCGGACGGCGTACACGAACGCGCCGTCGAAGCGCTCATCGCGGGCCTGTACGGCGCGCCAGCACAGGTCCTCCTCCAGCGCGGGATAGCGTCCGTTGGTGTGCGGTGCGGACATGACGTCACCTCCTGCCACGATGCTACGACAGGCGGCCTAGGCATTCTATCCGAATCTTGCTGGGGAAGTGCCGCGTTGGACGGAAGCCTTGTATGATGTTCTAGCATCTTGGGACCTGGTTGGCTGGGAAGTTTGGAGGTCCGAAATTGACTGATGCAGAGATTGCTGGCTTGTGGATCGGCATTGTCGCTGGGCTCGCTGGAATTGTTCTTTCCTCGGTAGCGATCTGGTTCGCCTGGTCGGTGGACGAGCGAGGCAAACGCGTGAGCGACCAAACTGTCAAGTCACTACAGAAGATCGAGACGACCGTCGAGAGACTCTCAGAAGACACCACAGGTCTCATCAAGGCTGGCTGGGACAGGATGCTTGGTCAGATGGGGCCAGCAGGACAGGCTCAGGATGCGGAGAAGATGATCGAAGGGATGGTTAGTGGCGTGCAGTCCGAGCTGCAGGCCCGCCTGGCCGAAGTTGGCACGCAGCCCGGCGATCCAGACACAGTGAAAAAACTCCTACGAGACATTGAGGCGCCGCTTGCGTCGCAGATTGCTGCCTTGGTTCATCTTGGTCGACCTTCGCAGATGATCGATCACGTGCTGGAGTCATTGACGTCGCTCTCAGCGGAAGCACAGGAGTTGGCCAGGATGTTGACCCGGCGACACCTAACGCGCCAAGAATACAACGAGCTGATGGCGACACCCCTTGCCGAAGCCCTGGCGGAGCTTCGTGATGAAGGCCTATTGGTTCCGCTTCAGGGCTACTCATCGACTGGCGAGGAACGTCCCGTGTACCACTTCCCTCCGCCAATTGCAGATGTGATGAACTCCGCACTCCAACTGCTACCCGAGAATCCGGAAGCGGTATCCAAAGAAGTCTACCCTCGTCTACGCAAGATCGGATACTTCGTTGGCGCCTACCCATAGGGGGCGCTATCGCACCCTCGCGGGTACTCACGACCGAATGCTCGCCCTGCGCGCGCTCGTCCTGGCGATGCTGCTCGGCGCGGTCGCGTTCGCCGCGAGGCCGGCCGCGGGCCAGGCCGGCTGGGCCATCCGCTCCTTCGACGTCCGCTACGAGGTCGACCGTTCCGGCAGCGTCCGTGTCAGCGAAGACATCCGGGTCGACTTCGACGGCCTGCAGCAGCACGGCCTCCTCCGCGACATGCCGGTCGAGTACGCGTACGACGACGAGTACAACCGGCTGATCACGCCCACGGACTTCGCCGTCGACGACGGCTCTTTGCCGGTTCCCTTCGAGCTCTCGCGAGAGGGCCCGGACCTGCGCATCAAGATCGGCGACCCGGACATCTTCGTTACCGGCGTCCAGCGCTACCGCATCAGCTACACGATCGAGCACGCGCTCAACCCCTTCGATGACCACGACGAGCTGTACTGGAACGTGACCGGCGACGAGTGGGAGGCGCCGATCGAGCGTGCGACCGCCACGGTGATCCTCCCCGGGCCGGTGGTGCGCGAGGTCGAATGCTTCCAGGGGCCGCGCGGGTCGACGACGCCGTGCTCGCTCTCGTTCGACGAGTCGGGCGCCAGCTTCGCCGCGGCCGGCGTGCTCGAGCCAGGGTCCGGCCTGACGATCGTCGTGGGGCTGGAGAAGGGCGCAGTCTCGGTCGGCGACCCGGTGCTGGTCGACGCGGACGCGAGCGTGCAGGAGCAGATCGCCGACTTCGTGGGCCTTGGGCCGCTCTCGCTCGCCGTCGCGACGTTCTTGAGCGTGCTGCTGCTCGCCGGGCTGGGCCAGCTCTGGTGGCTGCACGGCCGCGACCGCTGGTACGGGGATACCTACTACCTCGCCGGCGAGCCCTCGGAGCCGGCGACGCGGCCGCTCTTCGCGCACCAGACGATCGTCGTCGAATACACGCCGCCGGAGGCTGCCGGCGACGGCGCCAACGGCGCGCGCGCGCTACGACCGGCGGAGATCGGCGTCCTCCTCGACGAGCGCGCCGACACGCTCGACGTGAGCGCGACCATCGTCGACCTCGCCGTTCGCGACTACCTCATGATCGCCGAGCACCAGAAGGGCGGGCTATTCGGCGTCTTTCAGTCGCCCGACTACCAGCTCGTGCGCCAGGAGAAGGCCGACGACGGCCTGCTCCCGTACGAACGCGCGCTGCTGCACGCGTTGTTCAAGAGCGAGACGAGCGTGCTGCTGAGCGAGCTCAAGGGCGAGTTCCACGAGGAGCTGGCGAGCGTCAAGAGCAAGCTCTACGACGAAGCGACGAAGCAGAAGTACTTCGCGCGCGACCCGGAGTCCGCGCGCAACTTCTGGCGGATGGCCGGCGCCGGGGTCGCGGTGGCGGGCGGGCTGCTGACTTGGCTCCTCGGGGCGCGCTTCGGCCTGGGACTGATCCCGCTGCCGATCGTCGCGGGCGGGCTCGGCCTCGTCGCGCTGGCGCCCGCTATGCCGCGCCGGACGCCCAAGGGCTGGCATGCCTATCGACGCTGCCTCGGCTTCCGACTGTTCATGGTCACCGCCGAGACCGACCGCATGCGCTTCGCGGAAGACGAGAACATCTTCCACGAGTACCTGCCCTATGCGATCGTCTACGGCTGTGTGGAGAAGTGGGCGGAGCGCTTTGAGGCGCTCGGCATCGAGCCGCGGCAGCCGTCCTGGTACACCGGCTCATCGCCCTTCCGGGCAATGGCGTTCGCGAACGGCATGCGCGATTTCTCGACGAGCATCTCCGGCGCCATGGCCTCGACGCCGGGCGGGTCCGGCGGAAGCGGCTTCGGGGGAGGCTTCTCGGGCGGCGGTGGAGGCGGTGGCGGCGGCGGGAGGTGGTAGCCCCATGCCGCAGAAGCCTCGCTCGCGCCCGCTGACGCCCGCGCGCATCATCGCGCTCCTCGACCGCGAGTACGGCACCGTGCCCTGGCGGCCGGCCGGCGACCCGATCGCGGAGCTTGTGCTCACGCTGCTCTCACAGAACACGTCGGACTCCAACTCCGGGCGCGCGTTCATCCGGCTGCTGAACGAGTACCCGGACTGGGAGTCGCTGCTCGACGCCGACGTGAAGAAGATCGAGCGCGCGATCCAGCCGGGCGGCCTCGCCCCGACCAAGGCGCCTCGATTGCAGGCGCTGCTGCGCGGAGTGAAGACGCGCGTCGGGTCGCTCGACCTATCGTTCCTGAACGATCTGCCGCTGGAGGAAGCGCGCGCGTGGCTGCGCAGCCTGCCCGGCGTCGGGCCGAAGACCGCGGCCTGCGTGCTGCTGTTCTCGCTCGGCATGCCCGCGCTGCCTGTCGACACGCACGT
>JBBDNH010000246.1:0-2872 GCA_040877745.1 Dehalococcoidia bacterium | reverse complement strand
CCTGTCCTGGAGCCTGGTCCTGCTGGTCGGCAGCGTCTTCGGCTACGCAATGGTAAACACGATCGAGATCGCGGTCGTCGGGGCGAGCCGCATCCGCATACGCCACCTCTCCGAGCAGGGGAACAAGAGCGCCCAGGCGCTGGCGCGCCTGCGCAGCCGCGAGGATCGATTCTTCGCATCGATTGTCCTGCTGCAGAACCTCTTCGTCGTCGTCGCGTCCACCATGGCCGGGCTGCTGGCGGTCGAGCTGGCGGGCGGCTGGGGGCTGATCTTCGCGACGATCATCGTCACCGCCGGCATCGCGCTCTTCGGCGAGGTGACGCCGAAGGTGCTCGCCGCGCAGGCCGCCGAGCCGGTCGCGCTGGCCGTCGCGCGCCCGGTCGAGTGGCTGACGATCCTCATGCGGCCGCTCTCGGCGTTTTTCGCGCTCGTGCCGAACGTGATCTCGCGCGTCCTCCTGCGCGGCGCCGGCGTGACGCCGACCGTGACCGAGGCCGAGCTGCGTATGCTGATCGACATCGGCGCCGAGGAGGGCGCGGTCGGCGAGGAGGAGGCCGAGCTCATGGAGCGCGTCTTCCGCTTCTACGACCGCAAGGCGAACGAGCTGATGGTGCCGCGCACCGAGGTTGTCTGGCTGGAGGCCGGGACGACGACCGAGGACTTCTACCGCATCTTCAACGAGACGCCGCATTCGCGCTTCCCCGTCTATCGGGAGTCGTTCGACAGCGTTGTCGGGCTCGTGAATATCAAAGACGTGCTGCGCGCGGCCGCACAGGGTCGCGCCGACGCCCAAACACCCATCGATGGCCTCATGCGGCCCGCCTACTTCGTGCCGGAGACCAAGCGCGCCGGCGAGCTCTTCGTCGAGATGCAGGAGCGCCGGCAGCAGATGGCGATCATCGTGGACGAGTACGGCGGCACCGCCGGCCTCGTCACGCTCGAGCAGCTGCTCGAGGAGATGGTCGGTCCTGTGGTCGACGAGCTTGGCCAGACCGAACGCGAGTTCCAGACGATCGACGAGCGCACCGTGCAGGTCGACGGCGGCATGGGCGTCCACGAGGCGCGCGAGGAGCTCGACCTGCCCATCCCCGAGGGCGAGTACGAGACGGTCGCCGGCTACGTGCTTAGCGTGCTCGGCCACCTGCCCACGGAGGGCGAGAACGTCGTCGCGGACGGGCTGCATATCACCGTCGTGGAGGTCGCGGGGCGCAAGGTCGAACAGCTCTTGATCACCAGGCTGCCCACCGGAGCGGAGCCGGCGGCCAAGGCGACCGGCTCGTGAGCGAGCGGTCGTCGGAGAAAGCGCAGCGATTGCGACTGCGGTTCGCGCGCGGGCCGGAGGCCGCGTCGATCGGCCATCTGGAGATGGCGCGCGTCTGGGAGCATGCCCTGGAGGAAGCCGGCCTGGCGCTCTCGTACTCGCAGGGCAACAAACCCCAGCCGAGGCTCACGATCGCCGCCGGCCTGCCCACGGGCGTGACGAGCGAGGGCGAGCTGCTCGACGTCGTGCTCGCGCGGCCAGCACTCGCCAGCGAGGTTCCCAGTAGCGTTCGCGAACGGCTGCCGGACGGCCTGGAGGCACTCGACTGCCGAGAGGTGGGCATGGGCCTGCCATCGCTGCCGTCCTCGGTGCGCTGGGCCGACTACGAAGTGGACGTTCCTGCCGCTAGCTCGACAGACGTCGAACGCTCTGTCGCTGAGCTGCTGGCGAGCGAGGAGCTTGAGTGGGAGGACACGCGCGGGGAGAAGACGCGCTACTACGACCTGCGCGAGCTCGTCGGCGACGTGCGCGTCGAGAAGCGCTGCGGCGAGGTTGTCAGCATGGCGATGCGCTTGCGCTGCGGGCCCGAGGGCGTCGGGCGGCCGGACCAGGTCGTCAAGGCGCTCGGCCTGCCCGAGGCCGTCCGCGTGCACCGGACGCGGCTGCACGTCGCCGAGGAGTCGCCCGCGCGCTCCGCGTGGCGCCGGCGCGGGCGGTACGCGTAGCCGTGCGCCTGCTCCTCATCCGCCACGGCGAGACCGACCACAACGCCGAGCAGATCGCGCTGGGGCGCGAGGACGTGCCGCTCAACGAGCGCGGCCGTCAGCAGGCGCAGGCGCTCGCCCGGGCCGCGAAGGCCGGCGAGCTGCCGGGGCCGATAGCGGCCGTCTACAGCAGCCCGCTCGACCGCGCGCTCGCGACCGCGAGCCCGCTCGCGGAGGTGCTCACGAGGTCCGTGAGCATCGAGCAGACGCTGATCGAGATGGACGTCGGCGAGGTGGAGAACCAGACGTTCGCTGAGCTGCGCGAGCGCTATCCCGACTTCCTGCGCGCCTGGCGCTCCGACGATTGCGCCGACGTATCGATGCCCGGCGGCGAGAGCCTGCGCCAGGTGCAAGAGCGCGCGTGGGCGCTGGTGGAGTCGCTGCGCGCGCGACACGCGGACGAAACCGTGGTAGCCGTGACGCACAACTTCGTCATCCTGACGCTGCTCTGTCGCGTCCTCGGATTGCCGCTGGGCCAGTTCCGGCGGCTGCGCCACGACCTGGGCGCGGTCTCGCTCGTCGACCTGACCGACGAGCGCGAAACCGTACTCGCCCTGAACGACCGCTGCCATCTGCAGGACTGAACCGCGCAGGGGGCTCATTCTGCGCATGAGGCGTTCTTGACCTTATTATTGCCCCATAGTACACTCCGGCTCGTGGAGGCGATGCGCCTCCACACTGTTTGTCTGTATAAGCACGTACACATATCGTGAGGAGTCTCTGATGGAACTCATTTGGATGGTGCCGCTAGCGGGGTTCGCGGCGGTGTTCTTCGCCCTGTACCTGGCTTGGGATGTACTACGCCGTGACACCGGTACCCCTGAGATGCAAGAGATCGCCGGCATGA
>JBBDNH010000245.1:0-2882 GCA_040877745.1 Dehalococcoidia bacterium | reverse complement strand
CCACTACATCGCGGCCAACCTCGTCGCCATCGCGATCGCAGCTACGGTGAACTACACCGGTAACGCGCTCTGGACGTGGCGTCCGGCGGCGCCGCCGGCGCGGACACCAGAACGGATGGCGACCGGCCGCCAGCGCGTCGTGGTGGTCGTGCCGACCTACAACGAGGCGCAGAACGTCCGCCGGCTCATCGCCGCCGTGCTCGGCCTCGGAACGCACTACCAGCTCCTCGTCGTTGACGACGCATCGCCGGACGGCACCGGCGAGCTCGTCGCGGAGATCGCAGCGGGCGAGCCGCGGCTACACATCCTGCGCCGGGCTGGCAAGCTCGGCCTCGGTACGGCGTACGTCGCGGGCTTCCGCGAGGCGCTGCGGCTGGGCGCCGGCCTCATCGTCCAGATGGATAGCGACCTTTCGCACGACCCCGACGACGTGCCGCGCCTCGTCGCCGCCGCTGAGACATCCGATGTCGCGATCGGCTCGCGCTACGTGGCGGGCGGGCGCAGCGTGAACTGGCCGTGGCGCAGGCTTCTGGTCAGCCGGGGCACCGCGCTCGCCTACCGCGCCCTCCTGGGCATGCCCGTGCACGACCTGAGCGGCGGGTTCAAGTGCTGGCGTCGGGAGGCGCTGGAGAACCTGGCACTAGAGGACGTCCGATCGCGCGGCTTTGCGTTCCAGATCGAGATGAACTACCTGTGCTGGCGCGGGGGCTACGCCATCACCGAAGTGCCGGTTGTCTTCCGCGACCGCGAGTACGGCAAATCGAAGATGTCGCTCGGCATCTCGATAGAGGGCGCGACGCTGCTCTGGCGCCTCGCTCTCGGCACGCCCCCTGTCCACCAGGCGGCCCCGGTTAGCGCGCGGCCGGGCTAGGCCGCCGCGCACCAGTTGCCCGCGATAGGCCAACCCTTGTAACGTGGTGACGTTCCGCGCCGGACAGCGCTAGGCCTCGCGATTGGAGGAGAATAACACCATGATTCAGGCAGACTACCTGGTCGTCGGCGCGGGCGCGATGGGCATGGCGTTCGCGGACGCCGTTCTGACCGAGACCGACGCCACGCTGGCCATCGTCGACCGCTGCGGCAAGCCCGGCGGCCACTGGACGCGCACCTACCCGCACGTGCGACTCCATCAGCCATCCGCGTTCTACGGCGTGAACTCGCGGCCGCTCGGCAGCGGCACGAAGGACACCGTGGGCTGGAACGCCGGACTGTTCGAGCTGGCATGCGGCTCGGAAGTCACCGCGTACTTCGACCAGGTGATGAACCAGCAGTTCCTGCCGTCGGGCCGCGTGCAGTACTTCCCCATGTGCGAGTACGCGGAAGGCGGCGCCATCGTGTCGCTGGCCTCCGGCAAGGCCGAGAAGGTGACCGCCAGGAAGGTCGTCGACGCCAAGTACTCGCACGTCACGGTCCCCTCGATGCGACCGCCTGAGTACGAGGTCGCCGAGGGCGCCCGCTGCGTGCCGCCGAACGCGCTCACGACGCTGGAAGACACGCCCTCCGCGTACGTCGTCATCGGCGCCGGCAAGACCGGCATGGACGCCTGCCTCTGGCTCCTGGAGGCCGGCGTCGCCACGGACGCGATCACGTGGATCGTCCCGCGCGACTCCTGGCTCATCGACCGCGCCAGCATCCAGCCCGGCGCCGAGTTCTTCGAGAGCACGGTCGGCGGCTTCGCCCTCCAGATGGAGGCCGCCGCCCTCGCCTCGTCGGTCGACGACCTGTTCGAGCGTCTGGAATCGACCGGCCAGCTCATCCGCATCGACCCGTCCGTCCGCCCCACGATGTACCGCTGCGCCACGGTCTCCCTCGCCGAGCTGGATGGCTTGCGCATGCTGAAGAACATCGTGCGCATGGGCCACGTGCAGGCGATCGATTCGAACGAGATCATCCTCGATAGCGGCGCCATCCCCACCAGCCCGAACACGCTCCACATCGATTGCACCGCGGACGGGCTCGGACGGCGGCCGGCGGCCCCGGTGTTCGACGGCGACCGCGTCTCGGTACAGAGCGTGCGTACCTGCCAGCCCGCCTTCAGCGCCGCCTTCATCGGCCATGTCGAGAGCTGCTATCAGGACGAGGCGGAGAAAGAATGAGCTCTGCGCGCCCATCCCGCACCCCAACTCCGACATCGATTGGCTGCGCATCACACGCACCAACGCGATCAACTCGGCACGTTGGAACAGCGACCCGGACCTCGGCGCCTGGCTGCGCGGCTCGCGCCTCGACGCCTACAGCCAGGTCGCCGTCGGTGTCGAGATGACCGAAGCCGTCCAGGCGGTGTTCCGCAAGATCGGCGAGCATACCCCGAACGCGATCACGAACCTGGAGCGGCTGCTCGAAGGCATCGAGGGCTGAGCGCGATGATGAAGTTCGGCGTACGCCTGTCATTCCGAGCGCAGCGAGGAATCTGGCCCCTCGCGAATCAACGAGCGATCGAAGGAGTCATGCCATGAAGTTCGGCCGCCGTCAGTCATTCCGAGCACAGCGAGGAATCTGACCCCTCGCGAACCAGCCAGCGATCCAAGGAGATCATCCCATGAAGTTCGGCCTGCTCTACGAGATCGAGAAGGTTCAGCCCTGGGGTGAAGACGGCCAGCAGCGCGCCTTCCAGGAGGCGCTGGAGCAGATCAAGCTCGCCGAGGCCGTCGGCTTCGAGTACGTGTGGGAGGTCGAGCACCACTTCCTCGGCGAGTTCTCCCTCTCCTCCGCGCCCGAGGTCTTCCTCAGCGCCGTCAGCCAGCACACGTCCACCAACCGCATCGGCCACGGCGTCGTCCTGCTGCCGTTCGGCTACAACCACCCCATCCGCGTCGCCGAGCGCGCGGCCACGCTCGACATCGTCAGTAACGGCCGCCTCGAGTTCGGCACCGGGCGCTCCG
>JBBDNH010000244.1:0-2919 GCA_040877745.1 Dehalococcoidia bacterium | reverse complement strand
CTGAGACCTTCACCATGCAGCTTCAAGAGTGGATTCGCCGTGCTCTCAGCGTGGGTCTTGCCGACCTGGTGTCCAAGGCAAAGCAGGCTCTAGATGAGTCCGGGTACTGAGCAACCCGGCCGATAGTTCAGTCATTCGTTCACGACCCCTACCTCCATCCTCGCCCCGGCGCCGTCGGCTCCTCGCACCCTCTACAGCAAGTCCCCCGTGGCGGTGCGGGTGCTGCCTGTCTCCTGGTAGGCCTTGATGACGTTCTTGGCGATGGTCTGCATGTGCACTTCGTCCGCGCCGTCCGCAAGGCGAGCCGCGCGGGCGTTTTTCATCATGTCGGCGAGCGGCGTGTCGGTCGAATAGCCGAGCGCGCCGTGCACCTGGATCGAGCGGTCGATGATCTTCCAGAGCGCGTTGGCGACGTGCACCTTGGCCATGGAGACTTCCTGGCGGAACTCCTCGCCGTTTTGGATCTTGTACGCGGCGTGAAGCACCATCAGCTTGCCGGTGTAGAGCTCCATGGCGGACTCGGACATCATCCACTGGATCGCCTGCTTGTCGGCGAGGAGCGAGCCGTGGGCGAAGCGGTTGAGCGCGCGGTCGACGAGCATCTCGAGGGCGACCTCGGCCTGGCCGAGCCAGCGCATGCAGTGGGCGAGGCGCGCCGGGCCGAGCCGCGCCTGGCCGAGCTTGTGGCCTTCGCCGCGTCCGCCCAGCATGTTCGCGTCGGAGACGCGGACGTCCTTGAGCGTGATCTCCGGGTGGTTCGCCGGGCCGGCCATGGTCTCGACGTCGCGGACGATGTCCCAGCCCTCGGAGGGCAGCTCGATGATGAAAGCGCTGTTGCGCGCCTGGGGCGGGTCGGCGTCGGGGTCGGTACAGGCGATGCAGATGGCGAACGTGGCGCCGTGCGCGCCGGAGGAGAACCATTTGTGGCCGTTGAGCACCCAGTCGTCGCCGTCCTTGACCGCGCTCGTCTGGATCAGCGTCGGGTCGGAGCCGGCGACCTCGGGCTCGGTCATCTGGAAGCAGGAGCGCGCGCGGCCTTCGGCGAGCGGACGCAGGTACTTCTCCTTCTGTTCGTCGGTGCCGAACTTGAGCAGCGTGTGCATGTTGCCCTCGTCGGGGGCCTGGGCGTTGAGGATGTAGGGGCCGATGCCGCCGGTGCGGGCGGCTTCGGCCGAGACGAACGCCATGGCGACGGGGCCGAGCTCCATGCCGCCCCACTCCTTGGGCAGGTGGGGGTTCCAGAGGCCGAGCTCCTGGGCGCGCTTGCGGAGCTTGATGATCTGCTCGATGAAGTCGCGGCGGTCGCCGCCGGCGCCGCGGACCTGGTCCTGGGCCGGCTTCACCTCTTCATCCATGAACTTCCGCACGCGCATCCGGACGTCTTCGACATCGGGCGGCAGCTTGAAATCGATCGGCATGGCAGTCCTCCTCTAGTTCCAATCAGGCCCTAATGAACGGCGTTCAGTATTGTACAGGATGCGCCCGGCGAACCGCTCACCAGCTTCGCGACGACATTGTAGTCGGCATGCCGTATAATGTCACGCGCTTGGGAAGACGAGAACCGAGAACCAAGAACCGCCATCGTGAGTGAGCAACCCCTATGAGCGAGTCCGTCCCCGGCATCGACTTCGAGAAGCTGGTCCCGTGGTTCAGCGAGCACGTGGCGCCCGTCGACGCGCTGGGCGCGGAGGTGATCGGCCATGGGCGGTCGAACCTGACCTACCGGCTGGACTCCCTTCGAGGGCCTCAGGGCGAGGCGGGCGACCAGCACTGGGTGCTGCGCCGCCCTCCCCTTTCGCACGTGCAGCCGACCGCGCACGACATGTCGCGCGAGTTCCGCGTGATCTCGGCGCTTGCGGACACCGACGTGCCGGTGCCGAAGACGTACGCGATCTGCGACGACCCCGACATCATCGGGGCGCCGTTCTACGTCATGGAGTACGTGCAGGGCATTGTGCCGGTCGACCCGAAGGTGGTCTCGGAGCGCTACGACGAACCGGCGCGCAAGCGCATGGGCGAGGAGCTGATCGACACCCTGGCGGCGCTGCACGCGCTGGAGCCGGCGGCCGTGGGGCTGGGCGACTTCGGCAAGCCTGCCGGGTACATCGAGCGGCAGGTGCGCCGCTTCACGGAGCAGCTGGAGCGCGTGAAGACACGCGACCTGCCGGAGCTGGAGGAGCTGGCGCGACGCCTGCCCAACGCGATCCCGGCGGAGAGCGGCCACACGATCGTCCACGGCGATTTCCGGCTCGACAACACGATGGTGAACGAGGAGGGCCACGTCGCGGCGGTGCTCGACTGGGAGATGTCGACGCTGGGCGACCCGCTCGCGGACCTGGGCATCCTGCGCATGTACTGGCGCGACCGCGACGCGACGGACGGCCCCGTGATCGGGAGCGGCGCGGGCGTGATCACGCTGCCCGGCTTCCCAAGCTGGCGGGAGGCTTCGAAGCGGTACGAGGAGCGGAGCGGCCGCGATCTGGCGCAGCTCGACTTCTACATCGTGCTGGCGCACTTCAAGCTGGCCGTGATCCTGGAGAACATGCACGCGCGCTTCAAGGCCGGCGGTACCGTGGGCGCGGGCTTCGAGGTGATCGGCGCGCAGGTGCTGGTGCTGGCGCGCGGCGGGCTGGCCGTGGCGGAACGGACGCAGATCCCGGCGCTGCGCGGATAGACTCGAGGCTCGAAGTTCGAGGTTCGAACCCCACCCAGCCGCGCGCGAAGCTGGAAGCTGGAAGCTCGACTCCTCGCCCACATGCGCTCACACTTGACATAGCCTCCTAACCGGCCTTACGGTGCGAACGCAAAGGGGGAAGGTCAATGCTCGTTCGCTTTTCGCTCACTACCGCCGTTCTGCTCGCATTCGCTGCGCTGTTCACGCTCGGAGGAGGTCGCGCGTCCGCGGAGTTCGACCTTACG
>JBBDNH010000243.1:0-2948 GCA_040877745.1 Dehalococcoidia bacterium | reverse complement strand
ATCACCGGCGTCGGGCGCGTCACCATGATTTGGCGCAACGCCTCCAGGCCATCCCTGCGCGGCATCTGGTTGTCCAGCGTGATAACGCCCGTCGTGAGCCGCGGGAGCAGCTCCAGCGCCTCGACGCCGTCGCGCGCGACGCCGACGACGTCGATCGCGCTGTCGCCCGCGAGGCCGCGTTCCAGAGCGCAGCGAACCGAGAGCGAGTCGTCGACGATCAGAAGCTTGGTCTTTGGCTCCATCGCATCACAAGGCCCTGAAGCGCGCCCTACGCGACCAGCTTCTCGAGCGCTTCCTTGACGTGGCTGACTTCGAACGGCTTGATGATGAAGTCCTTCGCGCCCGACGCGAGCGCTTCCGCCACCATCCCGCGCTGGCCCATGGCCGTCACCATCGCGACCTTCGCGCGCGGATTCAGCGCCATGATTTCGCGCAGCACCGTGAGGCCATCTAGGCCCGGCATCGTGATGTCCAGCAGCACGGCATCGAACAGGGAGCTGCGGAAGAGCTCCAGCGCCTGCTCGCCATCGGCCGCCTCCACGGCCTCGTGCCCTAGCTCGCGCAGCAACGACACGCACCGCATGCGCATGAACGCAGAGTCGTCTACAACCAGTACCTTTGCCACCTGGCTACCTCCTTGGTGCTCCCGGTGCGTTTGCTTCAAAGTTCAAAACTGTCACCTCCGATCAGTGAGATGCGCACCTTTCCGGACGCCACGTACAGCCGCGCCGTGCGGCCTCGATTGCCGCCCGTGTCGTCCCCATGCACGCGCAAGCCCAGGGCGCAGAGCACCGCGTTCGCGGCATCGACGTTGCGCTCTCCGATGCGCTGGCGGTCGTCGTCCGCCGGCCCGTTGATCATCCGCGCGCCGCCCGTCAGTTTCAATCGCAGCCGGGATCGCAGCGCGCCCAGCCGCTCCATCTCGTCCAGCAGCTGCGGGATCGCGAGGTCGACGAATTTCGACTCCAGCCCGACGCGCCGCCCTTCGCTGCTGGCCGGCAGCACCATGTGCGCCATGCCCGCGACCTGGACCTCGGCATCGTAGGCGCACAGCGCGACGCACGACCCGAGCCCGACGCACACCAGCACGTCGTCCGGCAAGGTCGACGTTCGCAGCTCGCCGAGACCCACGATGATGGACGATCCGTGCGCGGCCATCACGCGGCGCTTCGATGCTGGAGGAGCACCTCCAGCAGGTCCTGCCGCGGCACCACGATGAACGCGCCCGACATGCTGCGTTCCGCCACGCGAAACTCGGTTTGCGCGAGAAACGCGTGGTCCTGCACCAGCAACACATCGGCCGCGATGATGTCGGACAGCGCGCCGGCCATGTCGCTCAGCACAATCGGCGGTGACGGCAGCAGACGTAGCCCCGTGCTCTCCCCCAGCACGTTCAAGAACGAGCTGGCCATGATGTTCCCGAGCTCGCCCAGCGCCGAACGCTCCATGTCGCCGAGCCGGCCGGTCGAACCGCTCGGATTCGCCAGCAGCATCTCGGCGAAGCCAAGCGCCATGCCCGGGTCATACGCCAGCATGATGTGGCCGTGCGCCGGCCCGGAGATCGTGATGTAGATCCCAACCGCTTCGGCATCCGCGCCGCCCATCGTCTCCGGCAGCTCCGTCATCTCGACCCGGCGCAGGCCGAACGACTCCACGTTGATCGGCTCCCCGCACAGCTGCGAGAGGTTCATCATCGCCCGCCGAAACCCCCGGCCGGCGACCTCGGTCCAGAACGCTAGCGCGTGCTCGTTCATGCGCTTGTACCTCCTAGCTCCACCTCGCCGTGCTCTCGCGCCGCCCGCGCGATCAGCGCCCCCGTGTCCAGGATCAGCGCGACGCTGCCATCGCCGAGGACGCTTGTGCCCGAGATTCCCTCACACGAGCCGATCGCCTGCAGCGGCTTCGCGACTACCTCGCGCTGGTCGAGCAGCGCGTCCACGGCGAGCGCGAGCGCGCGTTCGCCCGCCCGCACAATGACGACCGCGCCCTGCCCGTTCGTCTCGGGCCGCTCATCGCCGCCGCCATCGCCCAGACGCACAAGCGGCATCACTTCGTCGCGCAGACGCAGCACCTCGGCGCCCATGATGGTGTCGGCCACGCCGGGACGGAGCTTCGCCGTCTCCTGGACGTAGCCGAGCGGGATGGCGAACACCGTGGCGCGCGACCGCACGAGCAGGGCTTCGAACGTCGCCAGCGTCAGCGGCAGCCGCAGCGTCACCGTCGTGCCGAGCCCCGGCGCGCTCTCGATGTCGATCAGCCCGCCGACGCCGGACACGCTTCGTCGCACAACGTCCATTCCCACGCCGCGACCCGACGTCTGCGTCACTTCGTCGCTCGTAGAGAGGCCGGACTCATAGACCAGCTCGATCCCCTCTCGGTCGCTCATACGGCCGGCGGCCTGCGCGCTCACGATGCCCTGCTCGACGGCGCGCGACCTCACGAGCTGCGGATCGATGCCTCGACCGTCGTCCTGCACCGACACGACGATCCGCCCTCCTTCGTGATGGGCGGCCACGCGCACCGTGCCAGCGGGCGCCTTGCCCGCTGCTCGCCGTTCGGCGGGCGGCTCGATGCCGTGGTCGACGGCGTTGCGGAGCACGTGGACGAGCGCGTCCCTGATCTGGTCGATCACGGCGCGGTCCAGCTCGGTCTCCTCGCCGTCGATCGTGAACTCGATGTCCTTGCCGGTCTGCCGCGCGAGATCTCGCACCAGCCGCGGGAAGGTGGCGAACAGCGTCGCGATGGGCACCATGCGCACGCTGCACATTCCGTCGTTCAGCTCCTCAACCATGCGAACGAGATGCGCCGACGTGTCGCACAGGTCGCGCACCAGGTCGTCGTGGCCATAGCGGGACTGCAGCACGCGGGTCAGCTCGCCGAGACGCGTCCGGTCGACGACGAGCTCGCCCACGGTGTTCATCAGCCCGTCCAGCCGCTCGATGTCGACG